>CALHUZ010000567.1 GCA_938039305.1 uncultured Saprospiraceae bacterium | reverse complement strand
TATCCATCATTACTTTTTTTGATCATAGCTGTAATATTTGGATATTAAGATTTAGTTGGAATGCCCAGGTGACCTCTCCAATAATCATTTACGAATACCTGATCAGGATCCATTTTATCTCTGAGCGCCATCCACTTTTTCCAATTAGGATATCGCTTTTTGAGATAAGAAACTCCTTGCTTTGAATCGCCTTCTGGCAAATACTTACCCCAGTGAGGCCGATATTTAAATGGCGCTAACAGTTTCCAAAACAACTTATAATAGTCACGGGGATCGCCTATGTTATTAGCGAACCAAAAGACATCTATTCTAATCACATCTGTCTTATAAGAAGGGCTCATCCAGAAGTCACTCGCTGCCCCGGCATATACTTCACAACTGAAAGTCCTCGTATCCTGATTACTCTTTTTATAAAATTTGCGTAAAGCGTTAAACACCTCTTTACACTTCTCTATCGGTATCCAAAGTTCTGTAAAGTGAACCGGAAATAACTTGTCGCTCACTTGATTGTCCATCGGAAGTCCCTGCCACCATGTGTCGGCAAATTTCTGTGGGCCTTTAGCAGGATCATCTATCTGCACCACAAGGTCAAGTAGTCTTGGCAAGATGGTTGGATAGAATAATGTCTCGATATACTTTTTGGTTGCTCTGTATTCCAGTGTATCCCCTAAAGTATCAAGCAACCAATCAGGCCATCTGCCCATCGCAGTGAATAGCAGATCTGCAGCGGCCGTCATAGGTGTCGGACTATCCAGTAACCAAGGTACTTCGTGATATGGCTTGAGCGGACTGTGCTTCTTGACACCCGCTTTTTTATAAGCTTTTGCAGCATAAGCCTCAGCTTTCTTTTTAGTCGTTTGCTTGGCTTTCCACACAACCAGTTTTTCTACATTCTCTTGAGGCCACCACATCAATCTGGTGTACTGAGTCTTTTTAAAATACTCTTCAGCACCGACAGATCCAACACCTCCATTACCAAATAAATCTACCTCACTATCCTGAACATAACTGATCGCTTCCTGTCCTGTGATATAAAATTGTGGACTACACTTTAAAGTAACAGAAGTGATAACTCCCATTAATCCAAGGCTGATTCCAACGCCAAAAAAGGGATCTAAGCCATCATTCTTTTTAGGTCTATTGTATGTAAACTTCTCTGCACCGTTCTTTCCAAAGTGAACAATGTCAATACTCAATAATAGGTCTGCAAATGAAAACTCTGTTGTACCTCCTGATGATCCAGTAGCTAAAAATCCTCCGACACTTTGATGAATGATACCTCCTAAATCAGGAAGACCTAATCCCGCTTGATCAAGTTGATAGCATAAAGAGTTTTCTGTTGTTGAAGTTCCTGTTGGGTCAAAAGGATCAAGGCCTAACTTACATCCAGCTTGCACAGTGACAGTACTTTTCTTTTTGTTGATGTTGACCGCATTCATTTTAGAAAGCATCACAAACTTATACTTCCTCCCATCTTTTCCTTGCTGCTCCAGATCACCTATGATCGGAAAAGAATGAGCGGAACCCCTCAAGCAAATGACTTCCTTGTTTTTGTGCGCTTCATTTACGAGAGTGATGACTTCGCTATCAGATTTAGGTAGCCAATAGGTGACCTCATTAACGATCAGTTGATCCATAGAATTAAGTTGACGTATGTGACTTTAGAATGTCTCGTGACGAGTAAGATAAAGAAGCTCAAGGCAAATCAAAACTTCACTAACAATAAAAATCAAAAGAAGTCAAATGAGGGCGTTGTTCAGACATAACTATCAATTCTGTAGAACGATATGCTGAATGAGCGCAGCCTAATTCTTAAATAGAATGAAGTCAGGCACAAAAACAAATTTGAAAGACCCTCTCAAAAACCTTTACAACGAAGTATATATCTATTGATGATTAAAACGTAAGCATCCGTTGCTCATAGGCTACTCTGACCATGCCCGCAGTATTCTTAACATTGAGCTTGCGCAAAATATTCTTTCTATGACTACAGACAGTATCATAACTGATATATAGGGCGGAGGCTATTTGCTTAGTTGAGAATTCGTGGGCAATAAGCTTGATCACTTGAAGTTCCCTTTCGGAGACAAGCGATTTAACTTTTCTTATTGGTTTTAGAAGAGGTGCTGTGTCTCTGATCAATGGTTGATGAGAAAGGAAGAGAGCTCTATTCGAGTTCATAGGATTTAGTTGTTGATGTTAAAAAATAGAACGCGTTAATACCGATGGTATAAAGGAGAGATTATTCATCATTAACTACTATAACAAAACGGCCATTGACCATAACAAAACGGCCATATCATCAACAATTCGGCCTTTTTTGGTCTTTTTTGGAGTTTTAGCGAGGCTTTACACATCATAAGGTCAGAATAATCCAGTTCGCGTTTTAGAAGAAATAATGAGATATTAGACTATCATTGAGACTTTATGGCAGCTGCTAAGACCATCTTTTCCTTATCCATCTTACTACTGGTCTCTATAACCATGTCATGGAGTCAAGTTGATGGTTTTGACATCGACTATCCAAGATCAGAAAACACCTCAAGAATAGAAAAAGATAGTTCAGGATTTTACTGGCTTCATGATGAAAAGGACTTCTACTTCTATAATGGTCATCAGATCAAAAAGATGGGTCTTGGTGACTTACTTGGAAAGAAGAAATACGATTATAGCTTCACTGGAGACATCATTATCATCAACGAAGAGTTGATATTTTCTCAAGACCAAGTGATCAGTTCCTTGAATCCAAGCTCATCTCAAATTAGAGATATCTGGAAGTTACCATCTGGGCAGGACTTTGACCACATTTATCAAGATGACCTCGGTCACATTTGGGTTTTTGCCAGAGAAACTTCCTCTGGTAAGCGACCGATCTACATCTCCATAGATGGTACTACATTCGAATACGCTTTTGATCTATCAGAACATATAGGGAGTCGCGGTATCTTTTGGGATTTTGAAATAGACGATAAAGAAGGTGTTCTTTACATACAATGGAGACTTGGGGGATTAGTGATATTAGATCGTTTTGGTAAAACGGTAGCTCTCAACATTTCAGATCAATCTGACTATCAGTCCAAATCACCTTGCAGTATGTACAGATTGGACAACCGCAACCGACTATGGCGGATATGGGATATGCAATTCCAAATATTAGATGATGAATCAGGTGAATTTGTACACCATCCATTAACTGGCAAATATGAACTGACAGATGTGTGCAACATGCATCTTAATAAATCTTTACTTAACCTGCGCTCCCTATATGTAGATAGTAAAGATCGTGTCTGGATGAGCTTTGCGGCTTCGTATATGATCATGTATGATCCTCTTAGTGGCAAAGCAAGTTCATTTAGAAAAGAGCTAGTAGAACATTTAGAAGGTGGAGACTTCGACATAAAAAGCATCTCGGAAGATTTAGATGGCAACATTTGGGGAAACAAAGTTGGAGGCCTATTTAAAATTAGAGACAAGCTTGACTATTTCGATTCTTATGCAAGTAACATGAAAAATGCTAATCATGAATTGTACAACGGAAAAGAACAAAAGACAATTAAAAAGATAAATGACTTTTTCGGAGATTATGCTATCCGCAATACTACAGTTCACAGTGTTTCCGTAGATAAGGATCAGAATATATACTTCCAAGATGGCACCTACACATTCAAGGTAGATAGAAAGACAGAAAAAGCTGAAATCCTTCCCATTTTCAGTCCTAGAATAAAGACCTACTTCTATAAAGATGATCACTTATCCATTCTATCTTCTTGGGACAACTACTACCTAATTGATGAAAATTATAATTCTAAAAAATTAAAATATCCAATTAACAAAATTGAAGTTGTCTTCAGACAAAACAATGGTGATGTATGGCTTTCTGGACTGCTGGATCAGCATCGATTTATGTTTGGCAAGCTAAACAAGGAAACATTAGAATTTGAAAATAATCTAGTACCTGTAGATAAAAGCATCAATTTTGAAAGGACTCAAGTCACAAGCATCGATGAAGATAGCAAAGGGCTTCTTTGGTTAGGCACAGACATGGGTGTGCTAAGTATTCATACAGACAATACCAAAATAGATAAACTGGGATCCACTTTTCAATATCTAGATTCCTCTAAAAAAATTGGAGACCACATAAGCCAACTCTTTTTACTTAATGATGATCTTCTATGGCTTAGGACAAAATATGAAATTGTACTGGTCAATATATCTACTCGAGAAATCATTCATTATTTGCAATTGTCAGAAGATCGCTTGGGGGCAGATATTACTTTTTTACCAGAAGGTGATAGTGCTATCTGGATAGGAAGTGAGAGGGGACTTGAATACCACAACTTTCCTGCAAAGATTGAATTTGTAGTAGATTCAGAATCAGGATTAGATTCTAAAGGTGCCATTAATGTAATCAAAAAAGTAAGTGATCAAAAAATATGTCTTGGAACGAACAACGGCTTATTCGTTTTTAGCCCTCAAACTATAATTTCTGAATACGTATTTAAAGATGCAAGAGAATCTAATATCCCGATATACTTGACTGGGTATTCATACGTCGATGGAGCAACTGACCAATCAGTATCACATGATATCTATCAGACTTCTACTCCAGAAATAATGATAAACTATAACGACCGAGGTTTAAAATTAGAATTTGCTCTAGCTAATTTTGATCATCCAGATCGACAGATGTATTCTTATAAGATAGAGGGATATGACTCCGATTGGTCGGATGCAAAATTTGATAATACAGCTACATATTCTAATCTTCCTCCTGGCGATTATAATTTCACAGCCAAAGGCACGATGGGCAATGGCATATGGAGTAAAAACTTACTCCCTGTATCTATCGTCGTTAAGCAAGCATGGTTTAGGTCTTGGTGGTTTATCACATTATGCTTGTTCAGTCTCGGGTATATAGTCTTTAAAGTCACCACATATTTTCAAGATCAAAAGCTTACCCAAGCATTAGAGCTCCAGAAGCTTCGCTCCAACATATCTAAAGATCTTCATGATGATGTAGGGACGATCCTCACAGGAATTGCCATGCAATCTGAACTGTTAGAAAACTTTGCTGACTCAAGTACGAAAAACCTTGCTCAACAGATAGCAGTGAACTGCCGAAAGGCTATGGGCAACATGCGAGATACTGTCTGGGCCATAGATAGCAGAAGAGATAAGGTAAGAGATTTGCGAGACCGTATGATGGACTTCTTAGATGACACCTTAGCACCCAAAGACATCGATTATGAGATAAATAAAGCAGAACTTGTCGAAGAGCGGAATATCAAGCCTAACTTAAGACAAACCATATATCTGATTTTTAAAGAATCCATTACGAATATCATCAAACATTCGGATACACAAGAAGTAAGCATCTTTTTAAGTATTGAGAGGGACTCGCTCTGTCTTGATATTAAAGATAAAGGAGGTAAACAGGCTAAACCAGAATCTTCAGGCTCCGGGCTCCAAAATATGAGAAGTAGAGCTGAAGCACTTGGAGGGACATATTCGTTTGAATACAATGGTTCAGGATATCAGACGCTTGTAAATATACCAATATGAAAATGTCTAAAAACCACATGAACATGTCATTGACATCAAGAGATTGCCTATGTACTTTTGAGACAAGTCTCTGCACCAAGCGTATGCATTGCATTAACCGAAAGAAATAGTTCATCATATGGAAGACATAAGGGTAGGTTTAGTAGAAGATAATATGACGATTAGGACAAGTCTGAAGCAATGTGTAGAGATGACTCCTGCATGCTCCTTAGCCTTTGCTGCAGGTTCTGTGGAGTCAGCTTTAGATGTCTTATCTGATTTTGAATTTGCAGGAGTAGATATCATCTTATTAGATATAGGGCTGCCCGGCATGTCGGGCCTTGAAGGCATACCACATATAAGACATAAATTACCAGATGTTGATATCATCATGCTCACTACCTATGATGATACAGAACGGATATTTGAAGCACTGACGAAAGGAGCAAGATCATACATATCTAAAAAGACTTCTCTGAAGGTGATCATGGATGCCGTTACCACAGTCTATCGCGGTGGCTCTTACATGTCTCCATCCATAGCCAGAAAACTTGTAGACCATCTCAGTGGAGGAAAAAAGAAACCTAATCTAAAGTCCTTGAGTGATCGACAGATGGATATAGTCAGAGGGCTTGCAAATGGGCTTAGCTACAAAATGATCGCATCACAACTCAATATCTCTATCGACACGGTCCGATCACACATCAAGAAGATCTATAAAATACTTGAAGTAAATAGTAAAATCGAGGTTGTCAATATGTTCAAGTAAGGACGGCACTAAAACCTATTGACTTCAATCATCTAACGCGATCATTCTAACAATTGCTTCTTAACGAACATGTCTACCCACCTATCGGGAAGTAGCCTTGGTATCGTCCAATTAGTAAATGAGTTAGGAACAAAAGCATAACGTAGTTTAGGATTTTTATGCTCTGTTATATCAGCAATCTTACCACCTAAGTATGAAGCTTCAAGACCTTCAGCTCCTCCTTTCTTAGCCACTTCTGCAAATTTCTTTAAGATCTTGCCATACGCTGTATCCTTGTATGGTTCCATATTGATCCCTTTATCCCAGATAGGTGTTTTGACAGCTCCTGGGCCTACAATGACCACCTTGATACCATAAATCAATAGCTCTCGCCTGAGGCTATGAGATAGTCCTTCGACTGCATGTTTGCTACTGACATAAGCACCAACGAATGGCTGAGCAAACTTTCCTGCGACACTACTGATATTGATGATCTTACCTGGAGCTATCGTATGATTCTCTCTTGCACCTAAAAGCGGTAAAAATGCTTTAGTGACTCTCATTAAACCAATGACATTCACTTGAAACTGATTTTCAAAATCCTCAATCGGTTGGTGCTGTAACGGACCTCCGATCGCTATGCCAGAATTATTTACCAAACAGTCTAAGCCGGTATCTCCTATATCAGCAAAGACCTTCGCGGCAGCTTGATTTACTCCTACTTGATCCGTCACATCAAAGATCAAAGGAGTGAAGCTTTCGCCAAATTGACCTTTCAAGTGATCCGCATCTTCTTGCTTCCTGACACTACCATAGACATGATAACCTCTGCTGACTAAAGCCTTCAAAGATTCATATCCGATTCCCGTAGATACTCCTGTGACGAGTGCATGTTTCTTCATACGATCAAATTATAATTTAAATATCATCTTTGTGTCATGATCTTGCTATCAATCACAGATGAAATAATTAATTACATCAAGGAGATCAACCTTCTTGAGTTTGGAGGCCTTTTATTTGGGCTCCTCTGTGTCTACTTTCTCATCAAAGAGAACGTACTCACATGGATCTGTGGCATCATTTACGTTCTGATATCCTTCGTTGTCTTCTGGCAGTCCAGATTGTATGGAGATTTTCTGTTGCACATTATATTCTTGATACTCAATATTTACGGTTGGTATAGTTGGACCGGTGGATCAAAAGATGCAAAAGACAAAGCAAGCACTGAACTAAATGTAAGCACACTTACTCGCAAAGCTTCCATCATACAATTGGCTTTTTCGGCAATCGGCATTCTTATTTTCGCTCAAGTCCTGATCTACATTCCTTCCATGATAGAAGGTGTGGATGCAGCAGCACTTCCCTATTGGGACAGCACTACTTCCATTTTAAGTGTAACAGCTATGTGGCTAACCACCAAGAAGAAAATTGAAAATTGGTACTACTGGTTAGCCATAGATATACTGGCTACAGGCATTTACTTTTATAAAGAACTTTACTTCTATAGTTTGTTGTATTTCATTTATATTTTCTTAGCCATCGCTGGATATATAGCATGGAAAAAGTCGATGAATAAAAGTCTTGCCATATGATTAAGATAGTTGTCACTGGTGCAGAGTGCAGTGGGAAAACTACTTTAGCTTCTAATCTTGCAAAACATTACAATGCAGGACTCGCACCTGAATATGCAAGGACTTACCTCAGCGAATTAGATCGTCCTTACGAGAAGAGCGACCTTAAGAACATCGCCATTGGTCAACTTCAATCGGAACAAGAGCTCTCGCATAATGAGATCCTTATCTGTGACACAAGCCTTTTGGTTTTGACAGTTTGGAGTGAAGTTAAGTACGGCTCTATTCACCCTTGGCTTACCGTTCTATATGAAGATGCACGTCCAGACTTATACATCTTACCAGATTGGAATATCCCATATGAAGCCGATCCACTTAGAGAGCATCCTGAAGACAGAATGGAATTACATAATATCTATGTGAATAAATTAAATGAACAAAGTTCTCCTTGGATGTCTGTCATCGGAACACCCGAAGAAAGGTTAAAGCAAGCGGTGAAGAGAATAGATTTTTTGATTCTGGAAGCCAGTCAATAAAAAATAAATGTGCTAGTTAGTAAATTTGAAAATTAGCAAATGCTTTCAAATCTGTCTAAAACTTTGACAATGTGGCTTTAGTCCAAGATTAAAAGTTCAAACTCAAACATGCCGGCAGGCAATAATAGCGTGAAACTCAGAAAAGCCTTCTCCTCGATGGTCGAAGGGACAACAAGTGTTTAGACGCTAAGGAACTAAACAGGTTGGCCAAAACGTCTTAAACTCATTAAACACCTTAAACCTATAAAACATCTTAAACGTTTAATCAAGATTTCACTAAGTTTATAACTTAAGCTATTGATATGAAAAAAGTCATCCTACTCCTACTCGGTATCCTGATCGCATTCGCTCCACTTGAAGCGCAGAGGAAAAAAAAGAAAAAAGATAAGGTTGAAACCGAAGCTCCAAAAGAAGCTTTAGATACGATTAAGCTCGGTGGGCTCAAATGGCGTAATGTAGGACCTGCTATTACTTCTGGTCGCATCTCAGATATAGCGGTCAATCCTGACAATCCATATGAATACTATGTAGCAGTTTCTTCTGGTGGCGTATGGAAGACTACTAACAATGGCTTGACCTATCAACCGATATTCGATAGCCAAGCATCTTACTCGATAGGCTGCGTTACCATGGACCCTAACAATAGTGATGTCATTTGGATAGGTACAGGAGAGAATAATAATCAGAGATCTGTGGCGTATGGAGATGGCATCTATAAGTCTGAAGATGGAGGAGCTTCTTGGAAAAACATGGGCCTGAAGATGTCTGAGCACATAGGAAAGATCATCGTTCATCCAGAGGATTCTGATGTCATCTATGTTGCAGCTATAGGTCCTCTATGGAGTAAAGGCGGAGATCGAGGCGTTTATAAATCTACAGATGGAGGAACAACTTGGGATGCCGTCCTTTCTATAGATGAGCACACTGGCGTAAATGATATAATCATGGATCCTCGCAATCCTGATATTATTTATGCCGCCGCGTATCAAAGACGTAGACATGTATTTACATACGTTGGTAGTGGTCCAGGATCAGGAATGCATCGCACTAAAGATGGAGGCGCCACATGGGAAAAAATAAACAACGGACTTCCCAAAACTGAAATCGGCAGAATAGGTCTAACCATTTCACCTGTCAATCCTGATAAGCTTTTTGCAATTGTAGAAGCAGCTGAAGGCAAGGGTGGATTTTATATGACCACTAACAATGGTGCCAGTTGGAAAAGGCAAAGCGATCACGCCACAAGTGGTAATTACTATCAAGAGATCGTTGCAGATCCCGTAGACGAAGATGTGATTTACTCTATGGATACATGGATGCACGTTAGTCGAGATGGCGGCAAGACTTTTAATCTCGTTGGTGAAGATTATAAACATGTAGATAATCATAGCATCTGGATTGACCCAACTAATAACAAACACTTACTTGTCGGTTGTGATGGAGGAATCTATGAGACATTTGACAATGGAAAAACGTGGGACTTTAAAGCTAATCTACCCGTGACACAATTTTATAAAGTCGCTTTAGACAACGAAGAACCATTTTATAATATCTACGGAGGTACTCAAGACAATTTTAGTCTCGGTGGACCTTC
>CALHUZ010000566.1 GCA_938039305.1 uncultured Saprospiraceae bacterium | reverse complement strand
GGAAGGAGTGATCATGCGACCTGGTTTTGAAGTTGGCTCGAATGCGAAATTAGAAGTACAAACTACTGGTTGTAATGACTAAGTAGATAGAGTTTAGATAATTATAAAAAGGGAAACTGCGAGAGTAGTTTCCCTTTTTTTGTTGTTGGCCATTTCCATTTTATATCAGCGCGATAATTTGATAGATCCTGTAAGGGTAATAAGCTTCTTTTATTTTAAAAAAATGGACACTTGGTGATTAGCTTGTGAATTGTAGCAAATGTTGATTTTATCTTATAAGATATTGACTAACAGATTATAACACATTACAATAGTTAAATATGTTAATACTTTAATATGTTAAAAATACACTATTTAAGGTATGTGTAGGGTTTGTGGGTATATTTACAGTGACGCCGCATCCTCCGTGACGTCTAATCCTTGCATCTATTGAAACTCCGCTCCAACTAGCGGTACCTATTGTGCTTGCTTTTTGACTTGCAAAAAGCGTCATAGCCTTCCTGAGACGGCCCAATTCAATTTTTGGATTAGAGCCAACTACTAAAGGAAATATCATTATGACGATTTCGGTTTTGCATACGATCAAGGATTTTAATTTCTACAAGACTATCAGAAGATTAATCTTCTTAGTGTTTGTATTTGCGCTCTCTCTTAGCTACCAACAATTAAATGCTCAATGTGCTGATATAGACATTGTCGATCTTAGAGGAGTTGCAGGATTTCCACAGATGGATGACATCACAGTTTGTGGAGCAGCGGATACTTTATCATTTATAGTTTTCACAGGTGATCCAGGAGTTGTAAGAGGTTTTTCATTAGAACTGACCCTTCCAGATGGTATCGAATACGCTGGATGGGAATTCACAAAACATGGAGGTACAAATATTTCAAATTCTGATCCAAGTGAGACTTGTCCAGAGTTCGTGTTAAGCGGATTTGAAGGAGATAGTTTAATAGTAGCTAACATAGGCATTAGATCAAATTGTGATGTTGACATCAATGAACTTCTCAATATCAATTTTGAATATGACTTTACATATATAGATACATCTGATGTTGTTTATAAGTGTGCTGGAAATTACACGCCTAACGTTGAGTACAACAGCGCAGTCAATGTACCGGTCCTTAATATTCTAACTCCCTTTACACCCGATGAGGCGATTATAAAATCAGTTGGAGATGATTACTGTCAGACAGTAAAGATCTCTCAAGATGGGCTTAATACTTACTTAGATAGTTTTACTTTTTCTCTTGTGGGTTTAGATTTATCTGGAGATCTTATTTTAAGTAGTGTAAAGGCTAATGGCTTTGCTGTGACTGATTATGTATATGATGCTGGCACGATGAATACTGTCATGAATATAGATGCGAGCTATTTCCCGGGAAATTCACTTCCTAATCCTCCAGATGGACAAATGAATACAAATGAAATAGTTTCTATTGAACTATGTTATCGGGTCGATCAATGCCCAAGTGTAAGTGATTTTCCATTTAAGTATTCTGCTCAATATGGCTGTGACGATGAGATCTGTCAACTTTCTTCTAAGACTTCCTTTATTAGAATTAGACCTACCGGGTCACTTAAGCCAATTGCTACATCTGAGCTTAACATGGATGGCATACAAATATGTGGAAATCCTGGTTCTGTTAGTATAGCCATGAAGAATCCAAATGTTGATACTGATCAAAATGTATATACAGATTTATCCATTGGGTTTCAGACTTGTGACAAGCCAAACTTGGATGTCATCGGTGTAACTGTCAATGGGGTAGACCTTCCAGTTGGAATGTATGAATGGGTTGGTGATGACATAAGTGTTGACTTTACAACGAATGTTGACTCAACCATCGGATTGTCTGATTATGACATGGATGGATTTTATGATGATTTGCCTGGAGGGGATTCAATTAATGCTGTTGTGCTAATTGCAGTTTCTTGTGGTGTGTCAGATGAATGTGCATTGATACAATGTGATGCAGTTCAGTTTTATGTTGAAGCCAAAACGAACTGCGGAAATGTCTTTAAAGATTTTCCTGCACCGAGTGATTTCAATTTGCTTTATGGGCCAGACTCAGTGAGTAATCCTACAGAAGCACAGTTTGGTGAGACAGGGATTTTCGGATATGACTTTGGCACTTATAGTAATGACGGTGCTCCTCTCGCAGGGACGGGTCCTTCCTCACAAGTTGTTGAGTTTTGTTACAGCCTTGTCAAAGAGAATATTCAGGATTGCTCAGCAGGTGCAGATAATAGATTAGAGGTTGTATTTACAGGTCATCAGAAGTTCATTCAAGATATTGTTTTTGTTCCCGGAAGTGCTATGCTATCTACTGATGGAGGTATGACCTATGCTGCGGCTGCAGGAGTCCCGACTCTTGACTCTATAGATCAGACGACTGCTAAGCTCACTATATATGATGGTAGCCTCAATACCTCAGTATGTTATAAATATGAGATTGAGATGGACTCTTGTCTTTGTAGTCCAGTTGGATATTTTACTGGTTCACAAAAGGTCGTTTCATCCTGTAGCGATTGCTCTGGAGGATGTGACATGTTGCTCGCTTGTAGGGATGTGACCTTTAGGGCAGATCCTCATTGTAGCGGTTGTACATGTATTGTTGAAAATAAAAATGTTAGAACAGAACGTGCCAATCTTGGATATGTAGATAAGGAGATGACTGTAAGGCATACACGACAATCTTTAGTTGACTCTGGTGGAGCCATTGACTTGACAAGATTTATACCTGGAGATACGCTGGTACATGAAGATTACTTTGTCATTAAAAGTGAAGAGGCTCTTCAAAATTTGAATAGTTGGTATATCAGATGGAGGTACTTAGACATCAGCGGAACATGGGCTGGAAATACTAAATTAGACTTAACCTTGGATGGTCGAAATTCTATTCTAGATGAATTCTCTATTTCACACGTTGGTGGAGGAGGAGTTAGGACCGATGTAGATTTGGGCGCTTTGTCAAAATGCCAAACTGACAATGTGACCCAGTACGGTGGAGTTTGGAATTACTTCAAAGAAACGCCATATACAGGTGGAACTTCCAATATCGATAACATTGGTTCTTTAAATAGTAGTAATGATAACGTGGATAATAGTTTCACAGGAATGTACTTGTGGAATTATGATAAAATAGAAGCATGTGGAGGAACAGGCGCTCCGCATGGAGGAGATGATTGTTTAGATCAGATGTTGTCTACGTATGCGTTCGCTGTTGGTGATACAATGCACTTTAGGTGGAGAGCACCTATGATTAAAAACCCAAGAAGAGAAGCTTTAAAGAAAGTTGGTTTAGCCCCAGTTGCGACTAACTCAGCTCGTATTGCTCCGTACATGACTATATATGAACATGATCCTATCGCTGGTGATAGAGGGTATTGCAGAACTTATGTAGGTTACTCTTGTAATGAATCGGGATATATAAAACTTGATTGTCCAGGCGAATTGAAAGCAAAGACAGTCATGAATTTAGATGATTGCGGAGGTACTGTGACTCATGAGTTTGTCATAGACGATTTTCCAGGAGAAGTGGGTGATCCATGGTACACTAAAGAGTATAGACCATTTATAGAATTACTTGATGTTGATGGATTAGTTCGAGCACCATTGGCTTATTGTGCAGGAGCGACTGTCACCGTCAATGATATAGCCTTCCCTTTACAAGCTGTAGATACAGAGAATATGTTTTGTTCTCCTGTAGATGGATATTCTGATTCAGTATGTGGAGTAGACTCTGGAAATGTAGGAAAGATTATTTTTAATTTGAAAGAAAGTGGTGCTCCTGCATTAGGGGTAGGATTAGGTAATTGTGATACGCTAAGATTGAGTTACAATTTATGCATGGTCTGTCCAGCAGAAATAGAAGGAGTCTTAGACTATCAGTTAGTCTATGATTGGACTTACTTTAATGAGCTATCACATGAATCACCATCTATAGACTATCGTTGTAATAGTAACACTGAAGCTAGAGAAGCTAATAGTATCTGTGATGAGTTAGGACTCGCTACAAATACATACTATTATGATGCCTTAGGATTTGGAGATACTTTATACACAAAGTATGACAGAGTATCAGAAGTCTTTTTATTAGAAGATGATCGAGATCCGCTTATTCCAGTTACAACTACAAATCTTGGAGGCGTACTAGTCGCTTCAGAAACTCCGGCAGTCTCAGAAGAAGTTCAAGCTATAAGTATTTGTAATCCAGATCCAGATGATACTGCTATTGGAGTTGTTGGGTCTGTGAGAATTCCGTCTGCAGTAGAATTTATAGATGTATATGCAGATGCTGCCAAGACAACAACTCTGACGACTACACTTATATCCGATGATGGAGTTTTCAAATCGTATAGTATAGAATTAGAAGTTGATTCATTAAATGCTGGAGGTCAGTGTGACACTATATATGTAGGAACTAAACTATTGTTCTGTCCAGACCCTGAAGCTCCTGCTCCAACTATATGTGTAGGTGCCACTTCAGGTTGTTCTCCTATTGAGATAAAGACTGCATTGTCTGCGTCCGGTGGATGTGGAGGGTCTGAGACTTGCTATGCATATATCTCTGGAGAGGTGGGTATACAAACTGAGTTTTTTGATACGCCGACACCAGCAGTTCCACGTTTATGTGACACTTCGACATTCAGTGTCTTGATTAAAAATGTCAAAGAATTAACGCTGCTTAATATTACTCCCACTTTCGATCTGCCTCATGGCTTAGAAGCTGTGACAGGTACTTGGGAAGTAGCATATCCGGGAGGGCCAACTACATTTGGAGCATGGACTCCTATTGTGGATCCAGATAGTCTTGCTGGAAATACCTATGTATACGATGACCCTTTTGATTGGAATAACCACATTGCTACTTTTGGACTCGAGGGAGTCAGTGCTGCTAACTCTACAGTGGATAGTAACAAAGTAGCTTTTAGATTTAGAGCCATCACTACTTGCGATGAATTCCTATCGGGATCTACTATATCTACAGAGACAACTGCTTCTGATCCATGTGTGGATGGTAATGTTTCGACAGGACGAGTTGAAAGCCCCGCTATAAAAATAGAAGGAGCATTACCTGAAGACTTTGCTCAGCTTATTTTGGTAGCAGCGCCAGAAGATATTAATTGCGAAGGCACTGTCAATACTTTTGGTATTACAGCGCTAAATACCGGAAATAAATCAACCAGTGATAGTGTGATCACATGTATCATGATTCCTGCAGAATTGATGTATGAATCCGGATCTATATCATTTACTAATCCTGCGAATTATATTCCTAATGATATTGTAGAAACAGTCATCGGAGATGAATTAGAACTGTGCTTCAGCTCGCCTTCTTTAGGCCCATCTCAGTTGTTTAGTTTCCAATTTGCAGCAGCGATGGATACAGATGCTATGTGCGGATCTGTTGAATTAAGAACCGATATAAAGAGTTTTGTTCAGGATGTTTCTTGTGAACCAGGGCCGCCATCTATGTGTGGTATCTTCGTTCAGAATAGTATTATCCCGGTTGTGCGAGTCGATCTACATCCTCCATTTATAACTGAAGATCTTCAAGTTTATTCAGATTGTCCTGCGAGCCCAGACTCAATGTTATTATACTATGAATATACGATAAATCATAATGGTCCAGATGCCATAGATCAAGCTTATACAGTTAACTTTTATAGAGATGTCGATGGAGATCAATCTGCTAATAATTTGATAGATGAATTGTTAGGATCAACGACTGAAATGTTCACAGTTTTTGATGGTGAAACTATAACCGTCTCAGGGGAGGTGTCCGTAGCAGAAGGAAATTCCTGCCCGATCCTTTTTGAAGTTGTTTATGACACACCATGTGCTTGTAAAAAAGAAGATCAATATTTTAATTCTATTCCTTTTAAAGGTTTGAAAGATTATACGGAACCTCTTTCTCTTTGTTATGGAGAATGTTTAGATATAGAAGTCTGTGATTATGTTCAAGTAGGTTCCGATTCAGTAAAAGGAGCTACAGGTATTCCATATTTGTTCGATATTGATTGGGATGGTGTGAATAAGTACACATTACCAACGCCTTCTGGCAATAATCTTGACTCGATTACTTATGAGTCAATGACTGACAATTCCATAGGAAATGGAAATAATAACGTCTTGTTTTCTGAATGGTCATACGCAGATAGAAATGGTTATTTAGTTGCTGAATATCCTTATCCAGTAAATGTATCTCGACTTTATATAGGAGGGGGTAACATCAATGGATGGTCAAATGTTATTCAGGTCTATACAAGTACTTGCTATAGTTTGGAATATTCATCTGATGGATTAAATTGGACTAATTCTGGTATGACTTTTACTGGGCCTAATGGTTCATATATACAAGAGGAAACGCTGCCAACCCCTATAGTTGCGCAATACTGGCGAATGAGTAGTTGCAGTGCTCCTGCTAACTGGGCAACTTCTGAATTTAGACTGGAGGGAGAACCATTGGCATTTAATGGACCGGCACCAATATCAAGAGTTGGCAACACAGTCACCATTTGTGTGCCTAAGGATCTTGGATTAGATGCTCCATGGGAGGTGGCATTTACTACAGGAACTGGAAGTTGTCAAGTGACAGAGGTTTTAGAAATTACGAACCTCGGTGATTTTCAAGTTGACCTTGGACCTGATTTAGAAGTATGTAAAGGAGAGTGTGTTGATTTAGAAGCAATGATACCTGATGGTGCAGATGCTGGTATATCAGTGACTTGGACGCCGAGTCTTTATCTTTCTGATACAACTTCACTTGAAGTAGAGGCTTGTGTTGAAGAGGATATGCAATACATAGTTGAAATTGTTTTCCCTGGAGGTTGTATAAAAAGCGATACGATAAATATTGACTTTAATGACATAGTCCCTGACCCAGCCATTGTTGATGATGTTGAAGTTTGCATACACAATGGATCAGGGCAAATTGTTGCCGATCTGGGATATGATAAGTATGAGTTGTATCAATTGATAGGTGGAACACCGATTCTAATTGAAGTGTCAACTGCCAATGTGTTTACAGTAGTTGATGAGGCTGATTACTTAATTAGAACATATACTACTGGGGCACTTTGTCCTGAAGAGTCAACTATAATAAATGTGTCCTTCAATCATTGTGTAGACTTAGCACTTAAAAAAGAATTTGCAGCGACATCATCTAATACGCCAAAAGTAGGAGATGATGTGACATATGAAATAACAGTTTATAATCAAGGTGGACAGCCTATAGATTCTGTCACTATCACCGATTATATTCCTTTAGGATTGAGCCTTGCTACTGCAGAGACTGATTGGAGTCCTGGTGGTTCTGGACCAGGAAGTATGATTACAACTACTGTAGCTGCTACTGCCGGATTTATAAATCCTGGAGATTCAGTTGTTGTAGAATTGATCATGACTGTTGAGCCAGGAGCTACACCTGAAAATACAATCAACTATGCAGAGATTTCTAAAGTCATCAATGATGATGGTTTCGATGTTGGAAATGAAGATGTAGATAGTACACCGGATCAAGATGTTACTAATGACGCAGGAGGTGATCCAGATAAGATAACTGACAACTTTGTAGATGGAGATGGCAGTGGTGCTCCTTTGGATTCAACAGCGACGACGGATGAAGATGATCATGACCCAGCATCATTTAAAATATTTGACCTTGCGTTTATTAAAACTATAGATCCAGCGAGTATTCCTTTCAATGATATGTTCACCAATGGAGATACTATTTCTTACTTTATGACGGTCTATAATCAAGGAAATATTGATGCCAACCAAGTCGTCATTAGAGATATATATCCCTGTGGATTTAACTTCGTTATGGCTGATAATCCTGGGTGGACAGCATCAACGCCATTTGGAACTTCT
>CALHUZ010000565.1 GCA_938039305.1 uncultured Saprospiraceae bacterium | reverse complement strand
TCTAAAAAAGCATCGATATCTCGGAGATTGTAAGCATTGAGTTGCTGTTGGGCTAATTCTTCTGGTGCTGGATCTGATTCGGTATTTATAACTCTCCCTGCTTTTATGACTCGATTAATGTCAAGAAGAGCGTCTATATTTTCAAGTGGATTCTCATTTAAAAGTAATACATCCGCAACACCTCCTTTTACTATTCTTCCAACAGTATTTCGCTTATCGAAGATTCTGGATGCCCCATAAGTACTCGCCTTTAATATATCAAAATTCGAAAGCCCTGCTTCCTTCATGGCATGAAGTTCTTTGATGTATGATGTAGCATGGAGCGTGCCAATATTACCAGCATCAGTTCCGGTAGCTATAGTAACACCCGCATCGACAAGCCGTTTCAAGTTGGTTTTTCTGATGGAGTCTCTTTTCACATTTAACGAAAGCATGTCAGGTGCATACAGTTGTGCTTCCTTTAAAGAAGGATCTGATATGTGCTTAACATCGAGTAAGCTGCCAATCGGTCCAGGCACGCCATAAGCTAAGTCATGACTTGTGATGTCTAACTGATCAGAAAAGGCCAAATCATAGCCTCCATGTACCGTGAGGGTTGGAATTAGAATCACTTCATTTTCTAATAACATATCGACAAACTCGTGGTCGATAGAACCGGTCACACTATGCACCAATATGTCTGCACCCGCTTTAATGGCCAACTTCGCAGTATTGAGTTCAGTGGCATGTACGGCAACTTTCAGATTATGCTTTTTAGCTTCATCTATAGTTTCAGCTACAATATTGTAGTTAGAAATCGCAGGCATACCTGGCCCAGCGATATACCATATTTTTATAAAGTCAGGATTGTATGGCAATTGGTCTATAACCTTTTGCCTCCCCTCTTCTGGTGATCTAACTTTTATAATCGGTGGATCATCTATTGCAAATGCTTCAGGCTGATAAGTTGAGATCAGAGGGCCAGTACAATAGTAAGATGGTGAATCTTCGGATGCTTGTGTTGTCGTTCGGATAGAATAATTAGTCATCGGGCCTCCCATATCCACTACAGAAGTGATACCAAGTCGGATGTAAGACTCAAGAATGTCATTGCTATGATCTATTAGCCATTGGACTTCTCTATCATAAGGCATGATATCAGAGAGATCGATAGCATCAGGTCTTGTATATAGGCCTCCTGATTGAAACATATGAATATGAGCATCGACAAGACCAGGAATCATCCAGAGGCCTTTAGCATCTATCTCAGACGATTGCTTTGAGTTTCTAAGATCCTTTCCGATATTTAGAATGATGCCATCTTCAATTAAAATATCCATATCTATTGAAATGGAACCATCCATAACATTGATATACGCAACATCACGAACCAAAATATCATCAGAGCGGATCACATCACTTGTATCGGTCTGACTTCTTAGGCTTAAAAATGAAAGGAAAGAGATAAAATAAACGAAGATTTTGATCATGTTATAGCCTTTAAATTTGTCTTTAAGACAAAAGAAAAGTACATAAAAAAAGCCCGACAATCGTTATCATCGGGCATCTTCCTTTGCTCTTTAACAAGTGAAGCGTATAACGTAACCTCGGCATGCGGCACGTTAGTTCTTTAAGATCTTAACTGATTGGTTGATCAGATCTTAACGCCAAGTTAGTCTTATACATGAATAACCAAGCTATAAGTGTTATTAAGACTGTATTACTAACTGAGAAGTCACACTACCTCCATCAGTCACTATTTCTAACACATAAATTCCTGGCTGAAGAGCAGATGTAGGTACAATGTTCAATCCAGAGACAGCCTCTTGGCTTAAAACCATCGTTCCTGCCATATCAAAAAGTCTTAGTGTTCCTGTGTAAAAAGACGCATTTGAAAGCGTAATGCCCGCATTAGCTCCAAGTGATATCGGATTAGGCGCTACAGTTATCTGCATGCCTACCGGATCGACTGAGGTTCCTGTTGAGCTATTATTCATAATACCATCTGAAGAACAAGACAATCGCACTTCATCTAAGTAGTGATCTGCGCTAGTCACAGCATCTGTACCGCTAAAGCTAAATATAACATCAGTTATATCTGCTGATAGAGTCACGTCGGTTCCTACTGAAGCTGTAGATGCATCTAACCTCGCTGTGCTACTTGGGTTGACCCAAGCTGAGATTCTATGTTGGCCTGCACTTCTACTTATCTTTAGTACGACAAGAGAAGGTGAAGTTGAAGAAATGATAGGTCCTACCATATCTCCAAGCATTAATATATTATCAGAATTTATTGAAATTTTCTCATCATTTGCCCCGAGCGATATGTCTAGAGATCCTTGTCCTCCTCGCAAATATGTGAAGCTCATCCAAACATCTTCACTTGACAGTCCGAATTCACGACGAATCATGTAATTCGTATTTGCGGGTGTCAAAATACCAAGCTTTTGACCTGAAGTCACAATATTGGAAGCAGAAAGCGACCCTTGAAGAATACTTGACTTAGCATTCCCACTGACCATAGCAGCCCAGTGAGTGGACCACCCTTCTCCACCAGTCAGACCTTGAATAGATCTATCCAACGGATAATCAAATGATTCAGATGTCTGATCACAAGATTGTCCTTTTATAATAAGCGTATAATCTTCAACCTCGCCATCGATACAAGGATCACATGCGCTTGATATTCTACCGTAACTCACGATGAATCGAGCACAGATATTACCCGGCTTAGCATATGGTGGAATAACCATGTCTCTTCCACGCTCTCTTAGAGAACGGGTATCATAAACTCTTTCTCCTTCATCATCAAAATCTCCATCACCATTCCAGTCGATGAATATCGCATATGACAACTCCGCAACGTTATCCACATATCCTGGAGTCAACCAAAGCTTAATTGAATCCCCAGGGAAAAACATCAATGCAGGATCTGAGAATTCTGCATAACCACCATTGTCATTAGTTAGATTAAACCAATCATTTATTTTTACGTCTTGTATCCATTCAAATTCTGAATTCCCGCTTGCTAAGCACTTGCTTGTTTCGCAGTCATCTGGGATTCCGTCTCCATTAGCATCTTTTTTATCATCTCCTCCTGGACAGATGTCTTCATCATCGCAAACGCCATCACCATCACTGTCACCTGTAGCACTATCAGGACACGCATCGCATCCGTCAGGGATACCATCATTGTCCCAATCTCCATTATCATCGTGCCCTTCGCATTGATCACAAAAATCAGGAACACCATCCCCATCACTATCGTATTTATCGTTTCCTCCTGGACAGATATCATCTTCGTCACAAACCCAGTCGCCATCAGTGTCATACTTATCGCAACCACACATGCCAGCTTCGGTCTTCAGTGGGTTATCAGGACACTCATCAAGACTATCACAGACGCCATCACCATCAGAATCAGTATCTCCTATCATTTCACAGGCACACTGACCACATTCGATGTCCGATTTTAACGTACCATCTGCATTAAAGTATGAAGCGACATCATCGCAATCACCTTTAACAGAAATCATCTTAGTCGGTTTTATAATACACAGAGTAATATCTCCATCTTCATCAGCTTCACATTCATTGCATGTTGGCTCTTTCTCTTCGCAAGGACCACAATAAGTATTGTCATCACTTAAAGCACTACAATAGACTCGTCTTGTCTTACCGTCTTGACATACATAAATCATCTGATGCTCATTATCACAACCACAATCATCGCTGTCGCAGACATCTCCTATACCATCATCATCTGAATCATCTTGGTGGGGGTTGTAAGTGTCAGGGCAATTATCCCTGTCATCATATATTCCATCCGCATCTTTATCACCCCACAACGAAATAGAAGTAGTTGAATAATCAATTGGAATAGCTTGTGTAACTAATGAAGTTAAACACAAGAGTGCAAATACTAAGTAATAACGATACATTCTCATATAGAGTTTAATTGATCAATGGTTGAGCAATAACGAGAATGTCTTCAGTTGGAAATACCCTCCTTAGCTAAATGCAATCAGGAGTGTATCGGTATAATTGGGGTTATACCTTATTAGGCGTAATTTAAAGAAAAAGACACATTTTCGGACTCTAATATTGAGCGAATACCCTAAGTACTGCTAAGTAGATTACATAATGATTCTCATATCACAATTGTATATAAAGCGTCTTCTACCACTATCCGATAAGTTCCATATTTGTCAAAAATTGTCAGCCTTTTGTCAACTCCGCTAATACCCTTTCAAAAATTGCGGTATAGTATTTGCCTCTCGTCCTATATAGGAATCCATTTTAGGAAGCCAACCAATAATAATAGGATGATAGTAATACAAATAGCAATATTTGTGATAGGGTTCTTTTTAGGACAAAAGTTAGAAGCTGATATAGCCTAAAACTAAGTTTCTAAAAATTACATCACAAATAATCTCGAACAAGTTTTTCTGCCATTGAAAGCAGGTTGTCTAAAAGAATTGAGCTATACAATGTCTCTCTGAGGCATCTTTAGTCAGCTCTTCTTTTGTAACAACAACTCTCTTTCAGCTAATTATACTTTAACTATAATTAGACTTTAAGCAATTAAGTGTGTGATATAACTTAAGGTTCATTCTCAGAACCTCAGATCCACCCGAATCCCTAATCCCCACTTCTTCTGTCTTGTTATAATATCTCCTTGTGGCAACAAAGGCGATGCGTCGATAGTCTTTGAAAACTGAAATGACGATGTGAAGCTAAGATCTAAAAGAGCAGAAATCCTGTATCCGTAGCCAAGTTGACCATAATAAACAAACCTATTTAACTCAGGTACTGTCATCAAGTTATAATCTATCACAGATGTAATCGGTGCACTTGCAGTACCCATAGGAACATCAAATAGAGCCATATCCATAGTCCTTTGAGGTGATACTTCAACCTCTTGCAAGCC
>CALHUZ010000564.1 GCA_938039305.1 uncultured Saprospiraceae bacterium | reverse complement strand
ATATTTTTACCAATTCATGTGTGGGATGTATTTTCATCTACTCCTGCTATAGGTAGCCCAAAGGCTGCTTTGATAAGGCTTCCAGTACAGTTTCTATTCATCGCTTTGGCTTGGAAACTGAAGAGTGTCAAAATGAGCTGGTAACTTATAGTGTCAGATGCTCATAAAGATGTTTTTGAAAAGGAACTTTGACGAGGGAGTTAATTTGTCAACAGAATCAAGAATACAGAAACGAAAATGTTTAAACCTTCATTAAGTGTGGTACCTAACTCTCTATCTAAATGGGATGAATTGATAAATAGATACTACCTATGAAAAAACTCATGCGACAATTCGGAGGGAAAGTCACTAAAGAATATGAACGACAGTACGAACTTTCTGAAAATTGGAAAGACGGAAAATTCCAAAATTTGGAAGAGACTGAAATGGATATGCCTATAGGTAAGATAGCTGGGGTGATCTACAAGCAGCTCACCAAGAAAGGTCAGAAGCCTAAAGCCAATTTACCAATAATCCCATTTGACAAAGAGGCATTCCTCGAGCCGGCCGATACAGCAAAGTTCATCTGGTATGGACATTCTGTTGTCCTCTTAAGGATGAACCAAAAGACGATTCTAATAGATCCGATGTTGGGAGAAGATACAACACCGATCGCTCCAATTGGCAATAAGCGCTTTTCAGAAAATAGCTTATCGTTGATTGATGATTTTCCTAAAATAGATCTCATCATACTGACGCATGATCATTATGATCATTTGGATTATGACAGTATTCAGAAACTAAAGCATAAGACTAACACGTATTATGTTGCTTTAGGGCTCAAGCGACACCTTGTTCGCTGGGGAGTTGAGGCAGATCTGATCACTGAATTCGACTGGTGGGACGAAGTGATGTATGAGGGCATTGGGATTACGTTTACACCGACACGTCATTTTTCTGGGCGTGGATTAACCGATAGAGTAAAGTGTCTTTGGGGAGGTTGGGTATTCAAAACCAAAAAAGAAAATATCTGGTTCAGTGGTGATGGTGGTTATGGAAAGCATTTTAAAGATATAGGAGATCGATTGGGCCCTTTTGATTTTGCTTTCATGGAGTGTGGCCAGTATAACGAAGAATGGAGGCCTATTCACTTGTTTCCGGACGAATGCATACAAGCAGCAGTAGATGCTCAGGCCAGAAAAGCTATGCCTGTTCACTGGGCTGGATTCGCTCTTTCATATCAACATACATGGACTCAACCCGCAGATGAATTTGTAAAATTCGCGAAAGAAAAGAAGTTTGATTATTTGCTCCCGTCGATAGGACAGATATTCACATATACCGATACGCTTCAAGAGGAGTGGTGGAAAGCGTCACATTTTCATTAGTTGCATTTATAGCAACGTATCAATTAAGGAAGAGATTAAACTTTGTGAGATGAATGAAAAGAAAAAGTTAGAGATGCAAAAAGTAAACCGATTGATGACGAACATCTGTTCAGACAAGTTGTCAGAAAGCAGAGATTTTTATACAAAGCTCTTCAGTCTTGAGGTAGCATACGATAGTGACTGGTTTGTGCATTTAGCTTCAGCCGATAGGTCGTTAGAATTAGGGATAATCGACAGAACTAATGAGTTAGTGCCAAAAGATTTTCAATCAAACCCACAAGGATTTTATATAACATTTGTAGTTGATGATGCAGATGCGATATTTCAAGTAGCACAACAAGAGAAATTCGACATCATTAGCGAACCAGCAGATACTGCCTATGGACAAAGGCGATTGTTACTTAAAGATCCGAATGGAACACTAGTTGATATATCTTCTCCCATCAAGGATTTTGAATTTTAGCTATTGAGACAGACCGAATATGAAATGTTATAGATGCTTTATAGAGGCGAAGTATGGATGGTAGGTCATACTCACTGCGAATAGCAAGTCAACAACAGTTATCTAAATAGCAAGAACTTCCTATATTAGATACCACATAACCCATCTTATGTCCACTCTCACTTCCATCTTCAATATTGAAACTCTACAATCCATACTTTCTATAGTCTTCTTATCTGCAATTGTTTTAGGATTTGTAGAGCTTGTGATACACTATTATTACAAGAAGGTCAGAAATAAAAGAGAAAGGGGAATGACTGTCTTCAGTCTATTTATAGCAGCGGTATTTGTCAATTTATTCGGATTTGTATTCGTTCCACTGTCCATTGGATTTTTAGCTGTGAATATCAGTCCATTTGCCCTGTGGGAATTAGGAGGTATAGGAACGGTGTGGGGATGGACGGCAGGATTGGTGATATATGAATTGAGTCACTGGGTGGTACATATGGCCTCACATAAAGTGCGACTGTTGTGGTGCATGCACGCGCCACATCATGCCCCTGAGGATATGAACATTTTTGTAGGCCATAATCTCTCTGTTTTTGAAATCACGTATCTACCGATATTCTTAGGAGCTGTTCCTGCACTACTTGGAGTTGATCCGATTATAATTGTAGCGATTAATGTACTGGATCAAATCTGGAATATAGTTATTCATTGTAGTGCAGATATGAGGTTTGGATTTCTAAGGCATTTCATCATTACGCCCAATCATCATAGAGTGCACCATTCAAAAAATCTGGTGTACATGGATACTAATTACACGACATTGATATTGCTGTGGGATACGATCCTTGGTACAAGAGTCGATATCAAAGAAGATGAGCCTCCTATCTATGGCATCACCAGAGATACCAACACGGGTAGCTATCTAAATACTCACTTTGGAGAGTTTAAGGAGCTTTGGAAAGATTTAAAAACAGCTCCTAATATTAGAGCTATGATGTGCTATATCTTTTTACCTCCTGGATGGTCTCATGATAAAAGCCAAATGAGTACTGTCAAGACACAAAAGATAGCTGCAGGGCTTGTGAAGGGGTAGTGGTGGGCTTATAAAATATCGTCTGCTTGCAAAATTGTTTGAATCGCGGATGAGAAGATATTGTTCAAAATGTAAAGAGGACTTATGAACAAGGAATGGAGTTATTTTCAGAAGTTGCTTTTTCTGTTTCTATTTGTCTACTTCTTTTTGTACACGAACTCTACGCAGTTCTTTTTTACGTTTATAACAGAGCCAATTTGGCAATACCTTGTTCCGAAGTTTGCTCAACTAATAGGATATGAATCGCCAATAACGATTTTTACAAATGGAAGTGGAGACACTACTTACAACTATTTTCAAGTCTTACTTTTTTTAGCTATTTCGATTTTACTTGCTTTCGCAATAAAATTAGTCGACAGAAAGCGAATTAACTACAGTCAACTCAAAAGGTGGTTGATCATTTTAGTTCGGTACTATTTAGCATTTCAAATGATCGGTTATGGTATCGCAAAGCTTTTCTATCTGCAATTTCCTTTCCCGAACGTCTTAAGGTTTGATCAAGAATTAGGGGACTTTTCGCCTATGGGACTACTTTGGACCTTCATGGGTTATTCCAAAGGCTATACAATGTTTACCGGAGCACTTGAGTTTATCGGCGGCATGCTCTTGTTCAGCAGGAAAACTTTGACGCTTGGGGCCTTAACAACATTTGGGGTTATGATAAATGTAATGATGCTGAACTATTGTTACGATGTGCCTGTAAAGCTGCTTTCTACCCATATGGTCATAATTGCTCTTTATCTAATCTCTATTGATCTAAAGCGCATTATCCAATTCTTTATAAGTAATGAAAGTGTAACACCAAGACCCAATATAGATGTGGTACCAGATAAATTCATCAAAGCTAAGAATATCGTTAAGTGGATTGCTCTGATCGCTTACTTAGGATTTTCATTTTACAGGGCAGATCAACGTAGCAAGGAGTTTGGCCCAAAATCAACTAAGCCGCTTTTCTATGGCAAGTACGTAGTTGAAGATGTTGAAAGAAAAGCTATTATTGTTCCTGAATTAACACCAGAGCCTTCCGAACTAGAAGAATGGAAAACTTTTATCCAGGGTTGGAAAGGATATGCTACTATAAAGACTAAGACAAGCAAAGAAATAAATTATAATTTTGAGTCTGATACCACAAAGAATATTGTCAAGTTCAAACAAAATAATGCTTCTAATTATCACGAACTAAAGTATGATATATTAGCTAATGATAGAGTCGAGCTCTATGGGATTTACAAAAGTGATTCAATAAGAATCTTGATGAGAAAGGAAGATCTTTCAAAAAGAACTTTAGTAGGACGAAAATTCAACTGGATAAATGAGTATCCGTTTAATAGGTGAAAGGCCCTTCTACTGGCAAAATTGTCTGAACCGCGGATGAGAAGGATTAAGAGATTTCGCGGATTGAATAAAATCGATTAAAGAATCCTTTTTGTGATCGACACTAATCCAAGTGCGATATCGTATATGAAAAATTAGGGTTCAACCTTCATAGCAACACCAAATTACAGATACCTCTTTTCAAAGAGGAGTTGAAAGGCATGAATAGGATGTTTAGGGAAGTGAAAGGCGAAATCAAATTTAGCTATCAACACTTTGAGTGTAAACGAATCTTTTACAAATTATTTATAATTACTGTTCATTAGTTCCCACCGATCTCCAAGGCCCCGCCGGGCTCGACTTCCATCATTGCCCCTACTTCTACCTCTAGTGTTGCTCCAAAGCCTTTATTCTGATCCTGAAGTGTGATGTTGGTACCCGAAGTGATGATGACGTTGTGACATGTTCCAGGTACTTGACTAAGTGACCAAAGAGCAGGAGTATCATTCCAATTAGTCGGGGTAGTTTCTGTCCATATATTTTCACCACTGCCTAAGATGTCTCCAAAGATTGCCCAGTTGTGTGTGTTGACCAGGATATCTCTTGCTTCTTTGGATGTACAGTATCGTAAAGTTAAAGAGCCTAAGACGACATCTGATTGTACTTGCTGTTGAGACCAACCAATTAATGTCTGGTCGTAGTTATGTATACTTAGGTTTGTACTATCTAACATGGAGTCCATTTGTATAACATTGGATATGTCCCAGGTGCCTAAGTCTTGATCAAATGCTTTTGCATCATTAAACATGTAAGCCATATCTGTCACTGAGGAAAAGTCCCATCCCGATAGGTCTTGATTAAAAGACGTTGCACCGCGAAACATCATGTACATAGATGTTACATTGCCAGTCATGCTTCCCCAGTCCGGAAGAATATTAAAAGCATCAGAATTCGCAAACATATCTGACATGTCTG
The DNA here is from genome assembly GCA_938039305.1 of uncultured Saprospiraceae bacterium. Taxonomy (GTDB): domain Bacteria; phylum Bacteroidota; class Bacteroidia; order Chitinophagales; family Saprospiraceae; genus JAJRXG01. The sequence continues at coordinate 1,807 of CALHUZ010000564.1, read as the reverse complement.
TCACATTAGATACATCCCAACCGGAGAGATCCTGATTAAAGTCATCGATATTGACGAACATACCAGACATATCAGTGACATTCGATGTTTTATTGCCCCAAGTAAGGGGTTGATTATAAGAGTCTGCACTGAAGAACAACTGCCTCATGTCTATGACGGAGGATACATCCCAATTAGAAATGTTTTGATTAAACGCATCAGCATTTCTAAACATGCCTGACATGTCCGTTACAGAAGAAACATCCCAATCAAGTGGTTGATTAAAAGACTTAGCACCACGAAACATATGTTGCATGTTTGTCACATTAGAAACATCCCAGTCAGAGATATTTTGATTGAATGAGGTCGCTTCTGCAAACATCCTATCCATATTAGTTACAATACTTAGATCAGGGTTGTCTTGTGCAGGTATCGTTAGATTACTACAGCCTTCAAATGCCAAAAACATCGATGCCCATTTTATATCTCCCCATTGATCGACAGTTAGTAACTTTTCTTTGTCTCCTTGATCATTGAAAGAAATTCTTGGAAAGGCCCCACGGATGGCGATCGTATAAGTGCCAGGAGCGGGAAAAGTATAATTGAAATCGCCAGTCACACCGAGCACTTCGAAGTTGCCATCATTGTCGATATCTACATCATAGTCATAACCGACACTTGCAGTCGGAATGGTGATACAGCTAGAACATGACGTGCCCGGATTGTCAGTTTTCCAAGTAGTGACAAATGGTACTTCATCATTGATGCATCTAAAGGTGTCATCAGTGATGTTCCAGCCGTCATCATTTTCTAATGATGTATGTGCAGCTTGCCCATTACAATATTCAAGATCCTTAGCTCCTAAGCTAACATTGGGTTGTACCGTTTGATTGGCCCATCCAATCAGCGTCGCATCATAGTTATCGGCATCCATGCCACAATCATCGAGCATGTCGTCCATGTTAGTCACAAGCGATATATTCCAATTAGAAAGATCTTGATTAAACGCTGTGGCCGATTCAAACATATCACCCATAGTAGTTACTGCAGATACAACCCAGCTTGATAGATCTTGATTGAAGGCTGAAGCTGTTAAAAACATGGCACCCATATCAGTAACCGAGGAAACATCCCAGCCGCTGATGTCTTGATTAAAGCTTGTGGCACCTAAGAACATTTGAGACATAGATGTGACATTTGCCGTAAGGCCGCCCCAAGTCAACGGTTGATTAAGTGCAATAGCCTCTCGAAACATCTGGGACATATCAGTTACCATACCGACATCCCAACCTGAGATATTCTGATTGAAAGCACCAGCTTCGCGAAACATGTTGCCCATGTCTGTGACCGCAGAAACATCCCAAAGGGATATGTCTTGATTAAAGATATCAGCACCGTTAAACATACCAGACATATCGGTGACCTTGCTGGTCTTAGTGCCCCAGGGAAGCGGTTGATTGAAAGAACTTGCGCCGCCAAACATGGTGGACATATTCTCCACATTGGATACATTCCAATTAGAAAGATCTTGATTGAATGAAGGTGCTCTACTAAACATAAATGACATGTTAGTTACAGCAGAGACATCCCAATTAGAGATGTCCTGATTGAAAGCATCTGAAGAACGAAAGAGCAAAGACATATCGGTTACATTGGATACATCCCAATGAGATATATCTTGATTAAAGGCATCGCAACCACGCAACATAGATGACATAGATGGTACACCTGATAAATCTGGCGCATCTACTGCAGGGATCGTTAGATATGTACATCCATAAAATGAGTTAAACATACTGTTCCATTCTATATCCCCCCATTGATCGAT
>CALHUZ010000563.1 GCA_938039305.1 uncultured Saprospiraceae bacterium | reverse complement strand
AGCCAATTTATAAGCGTCTCTTAATCAACATTTCACGAAAGTAGAAGTCGATCAGATCTCACAATTCCCCTAATCTGTAAGTACTTGACCTTCCAGATCTAAGAAAAACGCATATTCTCTCGCTGTCTCCTTATATCTCTTAAATCTACCACTCGCACCTCCATGACCTGCCTCCATATTGGTATGCATGATGAGGATATTGTCGTCTGTCTTCTTATCTCTGAGCTTGGCCAACCACTTGGCTGGTTCCCAATATTGCACTTGACTATCGAAATAACCAGTGGTGATGAGTATGTTAGGGTAGTCCTGTTCTTTCACCTGATCATATGGCGAATAGGAGAGCATATAGTCGTAAGAATCCTTGTTTTTAGGATTGCCCCATTCGTCAAATTCATTTGTCGTAAGCGGGATCGTCTCGTCCATCATCGTGGATATCACATCTACAAATGGTACAGCCGCCATGATGCCATTATAAAGCTCAGGAGCCATGTTCACGATAGCACCCATCAATAGGCCACCTGCACTTCCACCCATAGCGTAGAGGTGATCAGAAGATGTGTAGCCCTCGGCGATTAAGTGCTTAGAGCAATCTATAAAATCATTGAATGTGTTGATCTTCTTGAACATCTTACCATCCTCGTACCATTGGCGGCCCATCTCTTGTCCTCCTCTGATATGAGAGATCGCATAGATGAATCCACGGTCGAGTAGACTCAAACGCACTGAGCTGAACCATGGATCTGTGGATGATCCGTAGCTACCATAGGCATACTGAAGCAGTGGCGTATCAGCTGTCTTCTTGGTCCCCCTTTTGTATACGATAGACATCGGTATCTTCACACCGTCTCTCGCTGTCGCAAATATGCGCTCTGTGATATAGTCCTCAGGATTATGACCTCCGACAACTTCTTGCTGCTTTTTAATCTCTTTCGTCTTGCTGACCATGTCATAGTCGATAGTGGACGTCGGAGTAGTCAGACTACTGTATATGAATCGTAGTGACGTAGTAGAGAATTCTGGATTAGTTGAAGTATAAGCGACATATGCTGGTTCCCCAAAATCCAAGTAGTGCTCATCGCCTGTATTTTGATCCCTGATCCTCAGATGCGTCAGTGCATTTCCTCGTTCGCTGATGACCAAGTGATTATCAAATACATCCACACTCTCAAGTAAGACATCATCTCTATGAGCGATCACTTCTTTCCAGTTGTCTCTTGAAGTAGCGTCAACTGGTGTTTCCATCAATCTAAAGTTGAGTGCTTCCCAGTTAGTTACGATATACCATTTGTCTTTGTAGTGATCGATAGTGTACTCATGCTTTTCACCACGAGGGATAAACTGTTGGAATGCTCCATCTGGATTATCTGCCTTTAGTACATGGTAGTCGCTGACGAGTGTACTACTGTTGTATATGATGACATAGTCGTCAGACTTAGACTTCATGACGCCGATATAGTAAGATGGGTCTTTCTCTTGATATACGATCTGATCAGCATCTTGACTTTCGCCCAGATGGTGTCTTGCTATCTTTTCTGAAAGGAGTGAGACTTTGTTCTTAGTGGTGTAGAAGAAGGTCTTATTATCATTTGCCCAAGCGCCGCCTGGTTGTGCATTTTCTAATTTGTCTTCATAGATCTCTCCAGTTTCTAAATTCTTGAATCGGATCACATAGACTCTTCTACTTACGGTGTCTTCACCAAATGATAGAATCTTATTATCGGGACTTACCTTGAGTCCACTTGCACTGTAGTATTCGTGTCCTTCAGCCAGTTCATTGACATTGAGGATGACTTCTTCTGGATTATTGAGGCTTCTCTTTTTTCTACAGTATATCGGGTATTCATTTCCTTCTTCGTATCGAGTGTAGTACCAATATTCGTTTTTGAAGTAAGGCACTGACTCATCCGTCTGCTTGATGCGTCCTACGATTTCTTCGTATAGTTCTTCCTGAAGTCCTGTGGTATGAGAAAGTACTTTATCGGTATATCCATTCTCAGCGTTGAGATAGTCTACTACTTGTTGTGTCTGGTCATCTGGCTGCTCAGCCGTCTTTTGCTCATCTGTCAAGCGCATCCAGAAGTAAGGATCTACACGTGTATCGCCATGCGCTGTTAGAACAGAGTCTTTTTTGATGGCCGCAGGGGCTGTCATACTCTGTGCTTTCTCTTTCATCATATCTTTTGATTCTACATTAGAAGCCGGCCCACATGAATATGTTAATAGACCTGTCAAACTGATTAATAGAAATAGGTTAATCGCTCTCATAACTTCTTGATTTTAGAAGTGCAATATAGTTTTATCTGACATGTCTGTTGGCAAATTAGCGTTGATTTGACGTGACTTTAAGGGTTTGGGATTATAAATATTAGAATATTCTGAGGGTGGAACACCGATGACGCAGATTCACATGATGCTCGTGATCAATATCGAATCATAAATAATCATAGAAGATCAGCGTAATCAGCGTTCTATTTTATCTTTTTTGCTCTGCAGAGTCGTTTTAATATGCTGTACATTTATAGACAACCAAACTATAACACTCATGTCTAATCGCGCATTAATCGTCTCAGGTGGAGGAGCAAAAGGAGCATGGGGAGTTGGTATTGCCAAAGCTCTTAAGGAACAAGGTGTCCACTACAATACCCTCATCGGTACCAGTACAGGAAGTCTGATGGGGCCTCTGATACTAGGTGATCAAATGCAGGAATTAGAAGAAGCATATACGAGTGTTACGTCTGATGATATATTCAATGTGAATCCTTTTAATAAGAAAGGAGATATCAAAACACTTCCGGCTGCATTTAGATTGATCGGTGGTAAGCAAAGTCTGGGTGAATCGAAACCACTGAAAAGCCTTATAGAAAAGTTCGTAGATGTCTCTTTGTATAACAAGCTAATCAATGGGGATCAACTATATGGCGTTACAGTGACGAGCCTTTCGACAGGTCGTTCTTCTGTCAAAACCATCAATGGCTCACAGTACAAAGATCGCAATGGACAGTCATTCGCAGCGGCTAAAAAAGAATCGTATCGTGACTTGGTTAATTGGATATGGGCATCAGCCAATCAGCCTGTCTTTATGTCTTTATTCACTGATGATAATGGGGAAGCATTTGTCGATGGAGGCTTGCGCGATTTTGTAACAATCAAGTATGTCTTAGAACATAAGTTAGCAGATGAGATTGATGTGCTGATCCATAACACTCCAGATCTGATAGATGCTAATTATAAACCTGGAGGCATATTTTCTATTTTGCTACGGACGGTAGATATACTACTTACAGATGTAGCAGCTAACGATATCGAGAATGCTGTGCTCAATGTCAAGTTAGATAAAGAAGTAAAGATCAACTTCTACTATATGAATAAAGCACAATTAGAAATGATACC
>CALHUZ010000562.1 GCA_938039305.1 uncultured Saprospiraceae bacterium | reverse complement strand
ACAGGAGCAACCGGCGCACAGGGTCCAGCAGGACCGGCAGGCGCAACTGGAGCGACAGGAGCCCAAGGCGAGAAAGGAGATACCGGAGCAACGGGTGCAACAGGCGCAGTTGGTGCAACGGGAGCCACAGGTGCACAAGGTCCAGCAGGACCTGCAGGCGCAACTGGAGCTCAAGGTGAGAAAGGAGATACCGGAGCAACGGGTGCTACAGGCGCACAAGGCCCAGCAGGAGCAACAGGTGCAGCAGGGACAAATGGTTCTGATGGTGCAGTTGGAGCAACAGGCGCACAAGGTCCAGCAGGACCGGCCGGTGCAACTGGAGCGACAGGAGCTCAAGGCGAGAAAGGAGATACCGGTGCAACGGGTGCTACAGGCGCAGTTGGTGCAACGGGAGCCACAGGAGCACAAGGTCCAGCAGGACCGGCAGGAGCTCAAGGTGAGAAAGGAGATACCGGTGCAACTGGAGCTACAGGAGCACAAGGTCCAGCAGGACCGGTTGGTGCAACTGGCGCGACCGGCGAGAAAGGAGATACAGGCGCAACTGGTGCGACAGGAGCTACTGGCCCAGCAGGAGCAGTTGGCGCCACGGGAGCAACAGGTGCCACGGGAGCAACAGGCGTACAAGGACCTGCGGGTCCAGCAGGTGCTACAGGAGCAGTTGGAGCTACAGGAGCCACAGGCGCACAAGGACCATCAGGCGCAAATGGTACGGCATGTTGGGATTTAAATGCTAATGGAGCATTGGATGCGAATGAAGATGTGAATGGCGACGGCTTTGGCAATGGTTTAGATTGTCAAGGAGCAGTTGGCGCCACAGGTGCAACAGGACCGCAAGGCCCAGCTGGTGCAACCGGAGCTACAGGTGCAGTTGGAGCAACTGGTGCTACAGGTGCAGTTGGAGCAACTGGCGCAACAGGAGCAACTGGTCCACAAGGCCCAGCAGGAGCAACTGGGGCGACAGGAGCCACAGGCGCACAAGGACCATCAGGCACAAATGGTACGGCATGTTGGGATTTAAACTCTAATGGAGCATTAGATGCAAATGAAGATGTGAATGGCGATGGCTTTGGCAACGGTTTAGACTGTCAAGGAGCAACGGGTGCTACGGGCGCAACAGGTGCTACGGGAGCAACAGGTGCTACGGGAGCAACAGGTGCACAAGGACCAGTTGGTCCAGCAGGCCCGCAAGGTGCTACTGGTTCAGAAGGTTCACAAGGTCAAACTGGTCCATCTGGTCCACAAGGTCCAGCAGGTCCAGCAGGTCCACAAGGAGCAACCGGAGAACAAGGCCCAGCAGGTCCACAAGGAGCTTCTGGATCAGAAGGCCCAATGGGTGCTTCAGGTCCTCAAGGTGCATCCGGTGCTCAAGGTCCAGCAGGCCCACAAGGTCCAGCAGGTGACACGGGTGCTACTGGCCCAGCAGGCCCACAAGGTGCTGCAGGCCCACAAGGTTCAGCAGGCCCACAAGGTCCATCAGGTGCGACAGGAGATACTGGTGCAACAGGTCCAGCCGGACCAGCAGGTCCACAAGGAGGTGCAGGTCCACAAGGAGAATCTGGAGCACAAGGTCCAGCAGGTCCAGCAGGTCCGCAAGGAACTTCAGGAACGCAAGGTCCAGTAGGTCCTCAAGGAACAGCAGGAGAGCAAGGTCCAGTAGGTCCTCAAGGAGCACAAGGGCCACAAGGTTCTTCAGGTCCTACAGGTTCTCAAGGCCCAGTTGGCCCAGTTGGTCCAGAAGGACCACAGGGTCCAGCAGGTGCTGCGGGTTCAAGAGCGATAACCGGTATATTTGTGATTCCTTCTCACAAGGCAAATGCAGTTGGAAGTACTAATAGCTTTACAGATACAAGATTTGGAACTGTAAGTTGGGTGATCAATGATCTCAACGAGGATCCAACAGGAACGAATGGTATACACTCTTCAATGAAGATCACGTATACTTTCAACGATGTAACAGATGCTCAAGTAGTATGTGCATTGATGCAAGCAAGAAATGAGTTGAACTCAGATGAGAACTTCTCAATCAACTTAGTTGGTCAGCAGACGGATACAAGTATTACGGTAAGTATCGTAAGAACTGATCAGGAAGCAGCTTGGTCTAATGCACAGCAGTTCTGCTTGATCTATTTAACATTATAAAAACATCAATTGAGGGAGGAGACAATTGTCTCCTCCTTTTTCTAAAATCAATTAAGAATTAATTATGATTAGAAAATATTGTTTCTCAGTTGTTATAATGTTGATGTCAGTTGGTATGTACGCTCAAGAGTGTAATTCTTCTTCATTTGGCAACGCTTATGTTCCTTCTAATGGGTTTATTTCCATTTTTGCTGAACATTCGTTTGAGTTTAATGGTGGTGGATTATTCCCTGGGTTGATTCTAACCGATAGAAGCAACGCGCCTGGGTACGTTAATTTTACACAGACAGCATCCTGGTTGGGTGCTGCTGAGGATGCGCATGTAAACGGATTTGTTAGAACTTTTTCATCTGACCCTTTTGTATTTCCTATTGGAAATGGTACAAGATTAAGAATGGCAGCTGTGTCCGGTAGCGCTAATGCGACTGCAGGGTATGTGGATGAAGATCCCTCTATTGCTACTGGTGTTATGACCATCTCCAATGTGGAAATCGACGCTGTCAGTTCACGAGAGTATTGGGTTATGAGTGGAAATAACGAGACAACGTTATCGCTTACTTGGGACCAGCTAAGTAATGTAGAAGATATTGTAAATGGAGATATCAATAAGTTGACGATAGTTGGATGGGATGGAAGTAGCTGGGTTGTCATACCAAGTGGTGTTAATGACTTTATGCTTCAAGCAAATTCCTCTAACATGTTTGATCAAGATATCACAACAAGTTTCTCAATAGGTTCTTTAACGAGTACTGCGATGGTTAATCTTGATGATTTTCAGATTATTACTTTGGGTTCATTGGCAGTACCAAGATCAAGTGCTGTTGCTGAAGGAGATATCAGTGTATTTCCTAATCCAGCTCGACTGGGTTCACCTACCTATGTATCATATGACCTCGTTGGTAAGACAGGGAAAATGGAGATATATGATGGCTTTAATCGCTTAATCTATACTCAACTTTTAAATGAAGAATCAGGTAATGTTTTGTTGCCTAATCTTAATCTAATAGATGATAGATATGTAGTTACTCTTATTGAAGCTGATGGATCTAAGAAATCGAAGTTTTTGATAGTTATCAATTGATAACAACATAAAAGATAAATAGAAGGGAGTCATATATTATGACTCCCTTTTTTTATGTCCATACTGATTTATCAGAAATCTACCTGAAGTAACTATCGAAGCAACCAATAAAAATCTATTTTTGCGGTATAATAAGTAGTATGACAGATCAAGATATATTTAGTGGGATAAGTACAGCGCAGTACAATCACCTTAAAGATGCTCTAAGCCACATAACCATCCTTGTTGCAGGAGCAGATGGAGAAATAGACGAGCAAGAATTGAATTGGGCAGAGAAGCTGACGCATATTAGAACATATGCAGAACCAGCTACATTGAATGATTTTTATGCGGATGTGGAGAGTTCATTTGAAGAGAGGTTTAAGCAACTTTTGGCAGAGTTGCCGGATGAGCTTAAAGCAAGAGAAGCTGTCCTCGTAGAGAGATTGGCTAAGCTTAATGCAATATTCAATTGCCTACCTAATCAAATAGCTTTCCAAATTTATTCGAGTCTTACGTCTTTTGCTAAGCACATAGCTAAAGCGAGCGGAGGTTTTTTAAGATTTGGAAGTATCAGTAGCGAAGAAAAGCATTGGATAGGATTACCTATGATTGATCCTATCATTGAAGAAGTAGAAGATCAGGTAGAAGAAGAAGAGTAGGAGTCGGTTGTCTTTTCAAAGACTTTTTGCTTTGTTTCATGAACGCTATTGCAAATGCATAGATCTTTTTCATTGATAAGAATGTTTAAACAACACAACTTATGTCTATGCAAACTTTAATCTTAATCATCTTCTTTTCTACATCAATACAGATGGGATGTGCTCCAAATGAAAAGAATACTCACACAGTACCTGAGCCAATATCAGAGATAACGGAAGTAGTCAAGGTCTCCGATACACCTGAAGTTGACCTTATCGGTATAGCAGATGACGACGAAAGTCAAGAGGAGATTGTTGAAGAAACTAAAGTGCAGTCTGCGGTTGTTCAAAAAGCCGTTCAATCAAAGAAAGAAGAAGTGGCAGCCATGGATCTGAATAAAGATACTGAGATTATCTCTTCTAAAGAAGTGCCAGGTCAAGTAGTAAGCTCGATAGATGCTTGCGCAAATGATACGAAAGAAGCGAATGCACCATCTTCTCCCAAAGAGGAAATCGTTGAAAACGCTGCAATTGACAATTCAGTCGTCAGCGAAGAAGTAAAAGCTGCAGACAGTGCTATCGAATCACCAAAAGAAGAAATGGAAGCTCCAATAGTTGGTATTCATGACTCGTGGAATGCTATCCTCCAAGACTACGTCTCCAATGCGGGATTTGTAGATTATACTGGACTTAAGAAGGCCGAAAGTAAACTCGATGGGTATCTACAAACACTTAGTGCTAACACTCCGAAGAAGTCAGACAAGTCTATTAAGGCTAAGGTGTTTTGGATAAACGCCTATAACGCTTTTACGGTTAAACTCATACTTAATAACATGCCGGTTCAATCCATCAGAGATATCTCTAAAGGAGAACCTTGGAGTGTATCATGGATAGAATTAGGATCAGAGGTATACTCTCTAAATAATATAGAGCACGACATCTTGAGGCCTACTTGGGGAGATGCGCGTATCCACTTCGCTGTCAATTGTGCAGCAAAATCATGTCCGCCAATATCAAACGAAGCATTTACGGAAAGTAATCAGGATCAAAAGCTTGAAGACCTCTCTAAATCGTTTATCAACAACTCTAAATTCAACAGTGTTTCCTCATCAAAGCTTGTTCTTTCGAAGATATTTGAATGGTACAAGTCGGATTTTGGGGAGCTAAGTGCATTTATTGATAAGTATACGACAGTTGATATTGGTTCTAACCCTTCTATCTCTTATCAAGACTATGACTGGTCTCTAAATGGCAAATAAGTCTAATATATACTCGATTAACAGTCAATCAAATAGGTTATTTTAAGAGTTACATGCACTAATGGATAGTGATAGGTCGCGAAGAAGAGTAAAAGCAGTATATTTGCGGCTCTTTTAGAAGACCTAAAGTTAAATTAATGCAAGGAAAAGGATTTGTCAAGTTTTTATTGATAGCCCTGACGGCAGTATGCTTACTGCAATACATCTATATGATTCCCACTTACAACGTGGAGAAGGATGCTGAAGCTTATGCTCAGAAATTTGTTCAGGACCTTCCAGATGGAAGCACAGAAAGAATAGGAAAAGCAAGACAGTATACTTCAAAGTACTTGGACTCTATGTCAAGTGAG
>CALHUZ010000561.1 GCA_938039305.1 uncultured Saprospiraceae bacterium | reverse complement strand
AGAGGTGGATGTCTTGAAGAGTTTCTTACTCCAGCCAGGTGTAAGTACAGTTGGAGAAGGAGCGTCAGGATTTAATGTCAGAGGTGGAAATGTGGATCAGAATCTCATTTTACAAGATGAAGCGATCTTATTTAATTCATCTCATGCCTTAGGTTTCTTTTCTACATTTAATTCTGACTTGATTAGAAAAGTGGATCTGTATAAAGCTAATATCCCAGCACAATTTGGTGGAAGGTTGGTCTCGGTTATGGATGTGGAAATGAGAGATGGCGATTTTCAAAAATTTAGATTGAAAGGCGGCGTTGGTCCTATCTCAAGTAAGCTAGCTATGGAAGGCCCGATCATCAAGGATAAAGTAGCCTTTCTAGGAGGGTTTAGATCCTCATATACAGATTGGTTATTGCAACGGTTGAGCAATCCAGAGTTGAAAAGAAGTTCTTCATTCTTTTATGATGCCAATCTGAGAATAACTGCAAAGCCTGCAGATGGACATACATTTATAATGTCTGGATATTCTTCTCAAGATGACTTTAGCTACAACCAAGAATTTGGATTTGATTATTCTACACTTTTTGGGGAGCTGTCTTATAAGATGCTGATCAATGATAAGATGATCAATACCTTCAGCGGTGTCTATAGTAAATATGAGTCAAGTCAAAGCGATTTTGATGGCATAGATGCAGCTCAAATAGACAACAACGTAGGCTATTTAAAAGTAAAGAATAATTTGAAAATCGTACCAACGGAAGGGTTTGAGGTCAACTTGGGTGCTCAGATGATCCAGTACGAAGTAGATCCTGCTACAAGATCACCACTTGGTGAAAACTCGATAGTGGCTAATCTACAATTAGAAAAAGAAAAAGGTAGAGAGAGCGCCGTATATGGCGATATTAATTTTAGTCTGACAGATGCACTTCAAGTTTCAGGAGGTGCAAGATTAGCCCTATATCAGTTTTTAGGACCTCATGATGAATTTCAATATGAAGATCCTAATAATCCAACATTGAGTACCATATCATCTGTTGAAACGAAAACTGGTTCTATAGCAACATACTCAAGTATAGAGCCTAGGGTTTCGATGAGATTGAATGTTGGCGCTCACTCGAGTATTAAAGCTGGATATAGTCGGACGTCACAATTTATAAACCAGATATTCAATACCGATAGCCCTACACCTTCAAGCCAATGGCAGTTGAGTACGAGATATATCGCTCCGATTAAATCGCACAACGTTTCAATAGGTGTATTCAAGAATTCAGATGATAATGCTTGGGAGACGAGTTTAGAATTCTACGGCAGAAAAATAGACCAACTTTTTGACTATATCGACTTTGCAACACTCTTGGCCAATGATCATGTTGAGACTGATCTGCTTACTGGTGAAGGAAGAGCATATGGAGCAGAGATAAGTATTAAGAAAAACACTGGCGTGCTCAATGGTTGGTTTAGTTATACATATGCAAGATCTGAAAGAAAAGTAGCAGGGATCAATAGGGGAGAGTGGTATCTCAGTAATTTTGATAAGACGCATGACGCTTCATTGATACTTAATTATAATCCTAACCAAAGGAATACACTTTCGATGAATGTGGCCTATAGTACTGGTCGACCGACTACTCCTCCAGTGGGTAACTTTAGTACAGCTAATAATTTGATTATTCCAATTTACTCATCGCGAAATTCTGGAAGAATTCCTGATTATTTTAGAATAGATCTCGCGTACACAGTTGGTCAAGGGTATAAAAAAGATAAGAAATTTAAAACCAGTTGGACTTTCTCTCTCTACAATGTTCTTGGAAGAAAGAATCCTTATTCTGTGTTTTTTACAAGAGCTGCATTTGAAAGAGTACAAGCCAATCGACTTGCTATACTTGGTTCAGTATTCCCTTCACTCACAGTCAATTTTGAATTACAATGATGATATTTAAAAATATATTCAAAGCACTTCTTTTAGTTGGCATTCTTGTGGTGTCATGTATTGATCCGATAGACTTCGCAGTCCCTGCTGGATTAAGTGAGAGTGTTGTGATACAAGCGAGAGTAGTAAAAGGGGAGCGCAATTTTGTTGAGGTAGATGTCTCAAGACTTTTTGATTTTAGTGTTGAGTCAAGACGTCCTGTGACTGTAAAGACTGTCGTGCTATCTGATGATAATGATAATCAGATGTTGCTGGAGACAAGGGTTCCAGGAAAGTACTTTCAGATACTAGACGGTTCTACTGCTATTCAAGCGGAAGTAGGGCGAGGCTATAAGTTAAGAGTGGAAACACTTGATAATAGAATCTATGAGTCTAGTCTTGATATCATGCCTCCTAATAAAAAGCCGCAAGGATTGAATTTGGCTATAGTCACTGATAGATCAGTTGATAATCTTGGGAATGTCAGAGACTTTGAGAAGATTCAGATTACGATAGACACTGAAGTAAATATAGATGCTGATGGAGGAGTGTATTGGGAACTGAGTAATACGTATAAGGTAACAGATCAAGGGATCAACGATCCTGACGATATAATCAAAGTCTGCTATATCGAGGAAACAGTAGACGTCGATGAAATCTATGTATTGGATCCGACTCAGCTAAGGGATGGTTTTATTAAGAATTATAATTTAACATTAGCGCGGATAGACAGTAGAATAGCCGAAGGGCTTTTCTACAATGTGAAGCAATATTCACTAAGTCAGGGAGCTTTTGGATATTGGAATGGTGTGAATATTCTTAGTGAAAGAGAAGGCAATATTTTTGATGGTCCAGCTGGAGAGATTAATAGTAATTTCACAAATATTAATGATCCTGATGATATTGCATTCGGTTACTTTTTTGCAACTCAAGAGGAAATAGTCAGAAAGAAAGCTGTTTTTCCAGAGCTGGCGAATATCAGAACTATTTGCCCCTCTGAAAAGGCATGCTTTGCTCCGGGAGGAGATTCTTGTATTTGTGGCTTGTGTTGCGACTGTGAGGTTGATCCCAATGCCACTACTATTAGGCCAGCTTATTGGATAGATTAATTTATTCTAATTAGAAATTGTAAGACAATGAATCGTTTATATAGGATCTTCTTATTTCTTTCTCTTTTTATCTTCTTGCAATATGATGTTGTCAGTCAAGATGAGGCAGTGTTTCATTTGGACAAACCATTTTATGTAACTGGGGAGTCAGTATTCTACAAAGCCTATTTGCCAACTTCTTTTGCTACTGTAAGCGGAAAGGTCAAGGTTGTAGTTGAATCAAGTGATAAGACGTTTAGAAATGAGAGCTTTGTGCAATTATCTGATGCATTGATAACTGGGTACTTTAAAATCCCTTTCAATGTATCAAGTGATGTTTATCGGTTTTCGTTTTTTGCTCTTGACAATGAAACATTTAAGGCAATAGAATTTACGAATTTTGATATTCCGATTTATAATGACTTGTTGGATGAAGGTGTTCGGCCTATATTTCCAAATACAGAGCCAACCGCTATAGTAGGCGATAGTGAAGGACTTAAGGTGAGTGTGTCTAATTCTTCGCTCAATGTAAGAGATGAAGTTAATCTCAGGCTTGCTGTTACTGATCGAACGGGTAAGTCTATTCCTGCTCAGGTCTCAGTCTCAGTCACAGATGTATCTTTGTTGGGCGAGTCAACAAGTGGATTGACAGTTTTGTCAAGACCTATCACCATCGGAGATGGTGTTAATATCGCTTTTGATGAAAAGATATTTGTACAAGGGAAGATGAGTGATGCTAGCACCGATCAACCAGTAAGTGTGAGTGTCATTGGTGCATATAACGCCCAGAAGAATAAAATGTATTATACTAAGTCCAATGAATCTGGAGATTTTACAATCTTAATGGCAGATCAAGTGGGAGAAAGTACATTACAGATAGTAGGATATTTATATGATGAAGTTGAGGATACAAAAGTAGTAATTAGAAAGCCGAGATCTTCTGCGCCAGATGTGAGTTTTACCAATAAGTACGATACAGATGTTGCGAACTATATCAAGTCGAGTAACAAAAGAAAAAGGATATATCAGTTTTTCAATCAATTAGAAAGTGATTTTGAAGTAGAGCCTATTTCATTGGACCCAACAGTAGTAAAACCAAACAAGAATTATAAGGTCAAAGAATACGTAGCCTTTGAGAATATAGGTCGCTTTTTCGGAGAGATATTAGGTGGTCAATTAGAGTTTAACAAGGACGGCGACAAGATGGTTGCAAGAACTTATAATCCGGAAAGCAACAGAAGTAGAGGTCAGAAGAACTTTGATTATTTGGCTAGATCTCCAGTTTTTATAATTGATGGCAAAATGACTAAGAGTGCGGCATTTGTGCACGATATGAGTTTAGACAACATCGAGGAGTTAGATCTTTATTATGACTGGCGAGATATCACAAAGCAGTTTGGTACATTTGGAGAGTTTGGTTATGTCCTGATTAAAACCAACTTAGCAGATGTAACAATTCCAGAAGCTGATAGCGAAGACATAATTACTTTTAATGGAGTGCAGCCTCAGGTGAAGTATCCTATTGCCATCAACTCAGTTGAAAAAAGTATTCCAGTGTTTAAGCCAACAGTATTTTGGGATCCTACAATAAGTCTTAAAAAGTCGTCTGACGGGAATATAAAATTCTCAGCTTCGGATGACATCAGCACATTTGTTGTAACTGTTGTTGCTCAGACTGAAGATGGTAAGATTATGACAGGGACGACTTCTTATAAGACTTCAGTCCAGAATCAATAAGGAATCCTTGAGCTTAGTCCAAAATTGTAATAGTTATATCGCTCCATGATATCTGAACGAATTGTAAAATCCAATTGTAAGTTTTCTTCCAATAGATAAACGAATTGAGTGGATAAGTTACTTGCACATTATTCAAACTCTTCCTATTCATTCTTAGGTTGGATATGCGAATTTTCAGCTTAAAGTTTTGGTTATCAGATGCTTGTAGAGCTTGCTTCTGGTCTATCATTAAGGAGAAAGTCTAAATTTTAAACTATATTCAATTCATGTTCAATATTGCATTGAAATGATAAGAATGAAGCACGCGTTTAAATTCCTTCTATTTTTTGCGGTTATAGTCATGTCATGTGTCGATCAAATCAATTTTGAAGTTCCTGCCGGATTGAGCGATAGCGTTGTGATACAAGGCCGTGTCGTTAAGGGAGAACGTGACTTTGTTGAAGTTGATGTCTCAAGATTGTTTGATTTTAGCGCGGAGTCAAGACGTCGTGTACCTGTTAAGACAGTTGTCTTAAGTGATGACCAAAACAATGAGATGGTGCTTGAGACTAGAGTTCCTGGATCATACTTTCAGGTTCTTGATGCTTCCACAGCTGTTCAAGCCGAAGTAGGTCGTGGTTATAAGTTGAGAGTTGAGACGCTTGACGATAGGATCTTTGAGTCAATCATTGATGTCATGCCTGAAAACAAAAAGCCACAGAAATTAGAGCTTACCATTGTTAAGCAAAGCAGAGTAGATAACTTTGGAATTACTCGTGAGTTTGATAAGGTCCAAATAGCAATAGATACAGAAGTTAATAGAGCCTCTGAAGGAGGTGTATACTGGGAGCTTAATAATACTTATAAGGTGACTGATCAGGGTTTTGTCAATGGTTTTGTTCAAGTCTGCTACATCGAAAAGACAGTCAATGTCAATGAAATATATGTACTTGATCCATCACAACTAAGAACTGGTTTTATATCTGATTATATATTAAGCTTTGCTAGTATAGACGGTAGATTCGGAGAAGAACTATATTATAATGTGAAGCAGTATTCTCTAAGTAGAGGTGCTTTTAAATTCTGGAATGGTGTGAATATTCTAAGTGAGAGAGGCGGTGGATATTTCGATGGCCCAACAGGCGAGGTTAGGAGCAATTTTTTCAATATCAATGACCCTGATGATATTGTTTACGGCTACTTTTTTGCAACCGAAGAAGCGGTAATTGGAAAAAAAG
This sequence comes from uncultured Saprospiraceae bacterium, assembly GCA_938039305.1. Classification (GTDB taxonomy): domain Bacteria; phylum Bacteroidota; class Bacteroidia; order Chitinophagales; family Saprospiraceae; genus JAJRXG01. Next base: position 2,644 of record CALHUZ010000561.1, on the reverse strand, counting down.
CTGTACTACCTGAAGGTACGAATGTTATACCTATTTGTCCTCAAGGACAATGCTTTGTTCAAGGTAGCACTTCTTGTAGCTGTGGATTATGCTGTGACTGCCTATTGGATCCTGATGCTACGACTGTTAAGCCAAGTTATTGGGAGGATTAAAATCTATTGAATGTTAATGAGGGATTCTCCAACTCATTCCAAAGTTGTAGTAGTTGAAGCGCTGAGTAATACCAGAACCGATTGAAAAATCTAATTGCAGATTTTCTTTCAACAGATAAGCGAATCCAGTCGATATGTTGCTTGTCCAGTTTTCAAACTCTTCCCATCCGCCATATAGTTCGATATAGTATCCAAGCTTCTCCGTTAAGGACGCGCCTATAGACCAAGTGTATATAAAGTTGCCATTACTTCCACCTTCATAGAGTTCATAACCGAAGTTATAACTTGAGCTAAAGTTTTCTCCGATACCATGAGCTATGTTAATGCGGTTCACTGTTCCTATGTCATAAGTGGTAAGGTGAGCTGATCCAGAAGGTAGAACGAGATGTCCTAGGTACGCTACTTCGAGATTAGGTCTTTTTATGAACTGATATTTTACTCCGACCTGTAGATCTGAAACGCCTAAATCACTTACACCATGAATTTGAGTTCTATCAATTGGGGCGTTAATTAGTTCTGTAATCAGACGAAGCTCAAGTTTATGTGAAACCCCATAGCGAAATAGGTTAGAGAGTAAGGCCCATTCTCCTATACCGTTTGCTTCTTCGTATTGCGTGCCTACTTCCCATTGTAAGTAGTGCTTAGGAACAGTGGTTGCAGATTCTGTTTGATCTGGCCTGTCTGTGATTAGATCTTGGGCCAGAGTTTTTTGGGTACAAAGTAGTATCGTTAAAAGAGAAAGAATGATATATTTCATACAAGCTGAAAAAATAATTTAGACAAATCTAAATAAATTATTCGTCATGCACCGTATTTTAGAAATTGGCCTTTAACCCCACGTTATATGTTCTTGGAAGATTAGGCCTAAGGCCCGCTGGTCTTAATGCAACCACATAGGTATTGTCTAACACATTATTGACATTGAGGAATGCGGATAGTTCAGAGCTCAACTTATAGTTCATGGCAATGTCCACAGTGAATGCATCATCCGTTCGTGCTATGGTTGCATCTGAATAATCGCCTGCTTGTGCTAACATACCTGTGCTATATCGAGTGCTGATATCAAATAGCACCTTCTGATGTTCTAAAGAAAGACTCATGGCTAATTGATGAGTAGGAACATAGGGAAGCTTATCTCCTGAATCTACAGACTCCCAGGCCTCAAATTCGCTTTCAAAAGAATTTGTGAAGTATGTATCGCTATATGTATAAGTTAAGGATACTGGAAGTCTGAGTCCAAGATCTGTTGCCAGTCCTATGTCATAAGACACTTCGGCTTCAATCCCACGTGCTATGGCGCTACCTCCATTAAACAAATCTTGTGAGCCTAACCCTCCCGTTGCAGCAAGATCAGAACCAAGTAGATTACTATAATCGTTCAAATAAGCTACCACTTGACCACTGAGTATAGGAGTGTTTAGACGATATCCCATCTCATAGTTCCAGCTTTTTTCAGGCTCTGTACCTTCCTTAGAACCGGGAGGAGCAAAACCTCTATGGATACCTCCAAAGAGTTTAGACTTTGTTGATATCTTGAAGGAGGCAGCAACACCTGGTATCCAGACAGCTACTATGTTTTCTCTAGAGCTCAAGTTTGCTCCTGATCTATTAGTATCTTCTTTGCCATAGTCATCTCTGCTTATTGAGATATGCTCATGTCTCATGCCAGCAGTCACTGTGAGTCTATCAACCTCTACTTTATATTGTCCATATATAGCTGTTGCATTTGCTAATCCGACGCGATTGCTCTCAGTTCCTGGAGTACCAGATGATGAGAGCTGCATAGTGCCTTCATTCATATTATATAAGTCAACCCATTGAAATCTATCGATCTCATCTTGATGTACTCTTATTCCAATATCAAGTTTATGCTTTGAAGAACCCTGTATATGATGAAAGATTAGATTTGTCTGTAGACCTTTAGAATAATAAGATCGGTTGTTAGCTTTCACCGCAAGTGCATTAGTATTATCAACATCAGATCCACCTTTTATAATTGATAGTTGATCTGGAAAATCTGAAGGGCTATTTAGAATATTGCTTATGCTCTGACCTCCGACCTTATCTAATTTGTACCAATTTCTTGAAAATTCATTTCTGTACAAACTGGTATGGATATCTAAGAAGTCAGTGAGTTGAGCGAAGTGTGTAAGGCTATATTGGGAGTGCTTTGTATTCATCACATCTTCTTGAGAACCCGCATATCGGCGCAGTGGTGTCTCATCAAAGTCTTCTGCTGTAAGACCTAAGTATGTTTCATTGGACACTTCATTAGCTTGCCCGATCTTAAAGGTTAATGATTGGTATATTGGTGCTTCTTGATTAGTATGGACACGGACCTTTGCCATGAAGTCTTGTTTGTCGAATCCAGTATCTCCTCCATTATCTAATTGCTTAAAACCGTCAGCACTAAACTGCAGTGTCTCAACAAGGTATGATACATTGTCATGTGCATTTCCAATATTTGCGTGAAGCATCTTATAATTGTTGCT
>CALHUZ010000560.1 GCA_938039305.1 uncultured Saprospiraceae bacterium | reverse complement strand
CAACAAGGCTGTACTAAATCAAGATAACCGCATCGATACTACAAAGATGGATCTTGTAGCACGTATGGGTGGCATGTGGTATACACGAGCTACTGTTGATTCATTATTCCAGATTCCAAAACCACTTAGAACAAAAGGCATCGGTGTAGATCAACTTCCAGAACATGTCAAGAATAGTGACATACTTACAGGCAATGATCTTGGGCGCCTCGGTAATGTCGAACATGCTCCTTCTATATCTGAAATTGACAAAGCGAAGAATATGTTAGCTACATTGAAAATGACTGAACGTATTGCTGTTCATAAAAAGGCACAAATCCTCATTCAAGAAAACAAAACTTTAGAAGCACTCGCTCTGCTTTATGCATATTCAGACTAACTTGTGAGTTCACCTCTCGAGTGTTATGAATAGAAACAACATTGTTCAGTCCATTTTACTGTTATCCTTATTCGCATGCATCCTAAGCAGCTGTCATGAATCCAATCAGAATATTGACACTACGATTCAATATGACACTGCAAAATTAGAAGTAGTCCATGCAGAATGGCCGATAGAAGTAAAGGAAACATCTGGCCTAATTGAAATAGATGGATCACTTTGGACGCATAACGATAGTGGCTCTGAACCGCACATCTACAAAATGAATCAGCAGAGAGACGATGTCGAAAGAACTGTAATTATAGCAGGTGTTGACAATCAAGACTGGGAAGAGATATGTCAAGATTCAAGTCATCTATACATTGCAGAATTTGGGAATAACCTTGGTTCAAGAAAGAATCTTGAAATCTATAAAGTCTCAAAAAGTGACATCGCTAAAAGTGACACTGTACAAGTTGAAGAAATCCAGTTTCATTATCCGGAACAATCAGTATTTCCAGATAGCTATGAACACAACTTTGATGCAGAGGCATTCTTAGCCATCGGCGATAGTCTATATATCTACACTAAGAATTGGCTCAATCAAAGATGTGACATTTATGCTCTTCCTAAAGTACCTGGCACTTATGCTGCTCAATGGAAGTCATCGTTTGACACAGAAGGTGTTATTACTGGTGCTACAATGAATACATCCCAAGACAAAGTTGTCTTGCTTGGTTATAACTTCAACAAACTCAGTAATACCTTTTCTCCTTTCGTATGGTCTTTCTCTAACTTTGAAGGAGCGGATATCTTTTCTGGAAAAGCAAAGCGACATAACCTTGATGTCTTACGACAGGCCGAAGCTATTGCTTGGACAACTGGAAGTGACTACTGGGTTACTGCAGAAGATCAACCTGGTGGATATCCAAGTCTTTACAAACTGACTTTGAAATAAAAAACTATTCTGTGAATTTTCTGGTCTATGATATAGTCTAAGTCGAAGGTTGAAAATATGTGAGTAGCTCGTCTATCTTATTGAACAAGTCCTTACGATCTACGATAAAATCTAAAAAGCCATGCTCAAAAAGAAACTCGGAAGTCTGAAAGCCTTCTGGAAGATCTTTCTTGATTGTTTCCTTAATTACTCTTGGTCCAGCAAATCCAATCAATGCCTTAGGCTCAGCAAAATTCACATCCCCAAGCATAGCAAAAGATGCCGTAACTCCCCCAGTTGTTGGGTCAGTTAAGAATGAAAAGTAAGGTATACCTGCTTTAGCTAACATAGACAGCTTAGCTGATGTCTTTGCTAACTGCATCAATGAGAAAGCAGACTCCATCATACGCGCACCTCCTGACTTGGAGATGATCATTAGAGGAGCTTTGTGTTTTATGCTATAATCTACTGCTCTTGATATTTTCTCGCCAACGACAGAGCCCATGGAACCTCCTATAAAGGTAAAGTCCATAGCAGCTACAACAAGTTGTTTCTTTTTGATTTTTCCTACCGCGACGCTAATGGCATCACTTAGTGACGTTTGTTCTTTAGCCTTCGTTAATCTGTCATCATAAGACTTAAGGTCACTAAACTCTAAGAAGTTGCTAGACGATAAGTTTTCAAAAAGCAACTTATACCTATTACCAAATAATAGCGCGAAGTAATCGTGAGAACCTATACGAAAATGGTATTGGCACGTTGGGCATATGAACAGCTCTTTTTCAAGCTCAAGAATAGTTACTGTACTTCCACACCCTTTGCATTTCTGCCAAAAGCCATCAGGAACTTCCTTTTTATCCTTGGTAGTAGTCTGTATACCGCCACTGAGGCGTTTAAACCAACCCATATAAAGTACTATTTCGTTGATAATTACCCTTCTTGGGAAAGAGTAAAGTGATCGGCATAAATGTAGTTAAATTATCGAAGGTGTCGGGCGTGATAATCCTTGATTTAACAAGATTTCATCTTACACTATTGATTGTCAGCATCTTATATAATTATTCTAACAGATTCATTAATATTTGTAAGCCTTAACGGTGTCGATCATATGCTTGACATGAGCTGCATCTGTATCTGGATAAACACCATGTCCCAGATTAAATATATGCCTCTTTCCTACTTCTGCTATTTTATCATTTACGACAGTGGTAATATCCGCCTTAGAGCCATACATAGCAGCTGGATCAAGGTTTCCTTGGATGATTTGGTCACCTCCTAAATGCCCTCTGATATAGTCTATCGGTGTCTTCCAGTCCACACTGATCGCCTCAAAGTCTAAAGCCTTAAAAGATGGTACACTCGACCATGCTCCTTTCGGAAAAAATATACGTGGTGTGCCTTCTAATGCTTCGAGTATACGCTTGATATACGGGATGCAGAACGTCTCATACTGATTCACTGTAAGCATGCCAGCCCAGCTATCAAAGAGTTGTATCACATCACAACCGCATCTAACTTTCTCTTTCGCATAGCTGATGATCGTATCGGTGATCATGCCCATAAGTTTATGTGATGCTTCCGGCTCTTCGTATAGGAATCTTCTCGCTTTCGCAAATGTCTTACTCCCCGACCCTTCGATCATATAAGCGAATAGTGTCCATGGTGCCCCAGCAAAACCAATCAATGGATTACGTCCAGCTATCCTGGTCTTTGTAGCTCCTATCGACTCAAATACATAGCTAAGATCTGCTAAGCAATCATCACCAGACTTAAGCTTATCGATGTCAGATACTTGTTGGATAGGGTTATCGAATACAGGTCCTTTCTTTTCAACGATCTCATAGTCAACGCCCATAGCTTCTGGGATAACCAGTATATCTGAAAACAAGATGGCTGCATCTACGCCTAAGACATCCAAAGGCTCAACTGTCACTATGGATATCAGATCAGGCCTTTTCACCAGATGCTTAAAGCTCGGAACACTTGCTCTGATCTCTCTATATCCCGGCAATATCCTTCCTGCTTGACGCATCACCCATATCGGTGGTCGAGACACTTCTTTTCCATTCAGGACATCTAACAACAAGTTATTATCGTAAGCCATATCTCACTTTTTCTTTGAGCTGCAAATGTATGCTTCTTGTCTCAATAGTGTGATCGCTGGGCGTAATGTTATTGCTGATATTTACCATGAGTGATATCAGCTATACCAGCATAATTCCTTCATAGGTAGACTAAAATCAAAATAGACACTATCATTGTAGACAAATAAGGCATTCATGAAGATTGTATTGATCGGTTATGGGAAGATGGGTAAGACAATAGAGCGGCTCGCACTTGAAAAAGGGCTCGCGGTTATAGGATATATCGATATAGATACAGTTGTGGCAGAAAGAATGCGTCTTTATACAGAAGGAGACATAGCCATAGAGTTCTCTCATCCAGATGCTGCTTATGATAACATCAGACAAGCCATTAAAGCAGGCATCCCAGTTATATCTGGTACTACAGGATGGTTAGATAAATATGACGAAGTCAAGCAGTTAGTCTCGGAGACAGATGGCAGCTTTCTATACGCTTCAAACTTTAGCATTGGCGTCAATATTATGTTTGCCATGAATGAGAAGCTCGCAGCAATCATGAATCAATACAAGTCATATGAAGTCTCGGTAGATGAAGTGCATCATGTCCATAAGAAGGATGCACCAAGTGGTACGGCTCTGACACTTATAGATGGAGTAGTCGCTAAAAATGATAGCAAGTCAAGCTGGAGTCTTACTGAAGCAGATGAAACAACTATTAAGATCAATGCTTCCCGAGAAGGTGAAGTCTATGGTGATCATCGAGTGAGATACGCATCGGAGATAGATACTATAGAGCTCTATCATACTGCACACACTCGAGATGGATTTGCACTTGGAGCAATCACCGCTGCACAGTGGATATACGATAATGGCAATGTGAGATCAGGCGTTTTTTCCATGAAAGATATGATGGGGCTTTGATCTCTTTGTCAGACTTAAAATGCTATCTACTTTTTATCATCGTTTTCATATAAATGCCTTCCTCGGTCTGCAACTGAAGATAATAGAGCCCTTTTTGAAGCATATAGGTTTGTATCGAGTGATCACTGTCCAAATCCTGATCATAGACCAACCTTCCTAACATATCATATAGGAATACTCGTATATGATTAGAATTAGGTTCGTCAGAATCTATAGTGATTCGATCGGTAAACGGATTTGGGTATACACTGAATGCTGATTCGTCTAAATCAATGACACTCGTTGTTTCATCATCAAAACTGATACCTAACAACTCTTCTATCGACACATATTGATTGTAGATCCGGATCTCATCTATTCTACCATCAAATGTGTTTGCAGGGAGTTGTGATCTCGTTCCAATCAGAAGAGGAGAGCCGTCATAGCCAATG
>CALHUZ010000559.1 GCA_938039305.1 uncultured Saprospiraceae bacterium | reverse complement strand
CCATAACTTTCTAATTGTACCGTATCTGATACAGTTGTATTTGGCGCATCTAAATCTACTGTCGTGGCTCCTACATTATAGGTGCCCAAGCCAGTCATCGTCAGATCATTGCTACCTCCGGTAAGTACTCTGTCTTCTGTTAATAATCCATCGTGCGTATAAATTGTACTGTCTGGTTGTGTGGCCAAGATATCTGTAATGCCTATCTCGATCATATTTCCTGAAGCGTCCACAGCTAATATCTGAGATACTACTCCTGTAATACTGCTATCGCCATAAGCCTCCATTGATATGGAACCATCATCATCTAAAAGAAGAATAGTATCTACAGTTCCTGATAAGAATTTTGTTTCTTCATTCCCGTTGATTTGCATTATATCCTGACCATCTTGTTGAATAGCAACATTGTTACCATTTATAGTCGTCAAGGAGGTCGAGCTGAAAGTACCAGCATCTGCAGAGTTTATAATTATGTCAGCACCAGGTCCTGTGGTTTGAAGTGTCTGATCTCCTGATGTAGTAGTAGTATTGGTAACAGAAGATTCTAATAAATTAGTGATATCAGTATAAGTCAAATCAAAAGTTTGACCTGTCACTGTCCTACTTTCATCCAGTTCGCCATCTGATAAGTAAAATGTAGATCCATTAATTAACGGCCCCAAATCAATGGACTGTGTATTAGTTGGAGCAATCCGACCAGCAAGGTTTTCTATGAAATATAAAGTGTCATTACTTAATCTGATAGAGTCTATAAACTCATTCCCACTGATTGTATCATGATCTGCCATTTCGGAATTGTTAATCAATGTCCGTATCAATGCAGTAGAATCTCTTAATTCATTGTCAGTAGCAAATATGGTATCTAAAACCATTAGGTCTGCTGTACCAAATGTGTCGACACCATTGAAAAACGAAAGATCCGCCTGTGATGAATCGGCAACTTCAATAACCAAGCTCAAAGGTACTTCCATCAAATAACCATCTTGGGTGATACCAGCGAAGATATTTGCTGTTATTCCTCCTATTGGTTCTGAATCCTGAATGAATGGTGAAGTAGCACTTGGTAAAAAGTTATTCAAACCATAACCATATAGTTTGAGCATTAGTGCATCTACATTTGGATTAGGTGCAGAAACCCTATGATCAGCTGATGTTAATCCAACTGATAGATCATCAGTTACGATGAACAGTGAGTCTGTTTTGTCAATTTCCAGCCAGTGATGTGGGCTTGATTCTAATTTGTTCTCTCCTATCTTAACCTGTGCCTTTGCCGCAAGAGCCATAAGAATGCACACACTGGTGATTAGGACCAGTCGTAAAGCTTTCATTTGAGTGTATTTAAGTTTAAAGCAATCAAAAGGGCATAAGTATCCCTTCATAGATTCTATTGGTCTAAACTTAAGTTGGTAGGTGTAGTAGTCAAGAACAGATAGGCAGCTGTCCTTTACATTGGCAAGTATAGAGAATATTTATATATTATAATAATCTATATGTATTTATTATGGAATTATTTTCCCAAGACAAGTAAGAAAAGAAAAGCTGAGGCATCGAAACTGGACTTAAAGTAGAAATTTGAAATAGGTTCAAGATTCCACTAATTTTTCTCAAGATTGGTTTATCAGTCCGGCGCAATGACCTCAGCTTGTACAAAGTATACTCTAAATAGTCACATTTGCAAATATTTAGATTTATTTAATATATAATTTTCTAATGTATAACCATGTGACTTACAAGTAGTCATACTGAGCAAGGTCTTCTCTTTCAATGATAGAGATTAGCTTTTCTGCATATTCAGGGTCAGTGGCATAGCCACACCTTTTAAGACCATGTGCCCACCCCTTGTAGTCTGTTCTGGAAAGAAAGAATAAAGAGGTATAGTTTTCTCTTTGTGCTAAGAAATTGCTGTGGTCTACATACGACTCTAAAACACGATCATAAGATCTAAAACAAGACTCCAAGAGATTACCCTGTTCATCCTTATCATCATCTTTTTGATAGTAGGTCTCTCCTTGCCAATGTTTTTTACACTTTATACCAAAATGGTTATTGCTTGATAATGCAAATGTAGATGTGCCACTTCGAGATTCTAAAATAGCCTGAGCAAGCTTGATACTTGCTGGTACACCTCTCCGGTGCATTTCTATAATAGCGACATCTTTATATGTCTGAACATAGACTTGTCTATCACTTTCTCCTGATGATATGTATACACATATCATGATTAATATCCACTTCACAAGTTGGTCGGTTTATACTTGTCAAAGTCCTAAAATCATGCCAAGACATTGGAATGGTATAAATTGTATTTTCGAGCCATCAAAAAGGCCGTACACACGCTAAGCAATCGTGTCATCATGGAATATAAAGGTGACACACATGGACCACTTCTTATAGTGATCGGAGGTATACATGGTAATGAGCTTGCTGGTATAAAAGCACTTTCATTAGTACTTAAGATGTTGGAAGTTGAGCCCATTACTAATCCGTCATTTTCGTTTATTGGTAAAATCATGGGGTTAGTTGGGAATCAAAGAGCCGTGATTGCCAAAAAAAGATATATCGATCAAGATCTTAATCGGATGTGGGACCGAGTTGAGGTTAAGACTCTAAAAGATAATGAGTCACAACGTTTAACCTCAGAATCCAAAGAACTATTCGAGCTACTTGATCTCATTGAACAAGAAGTCCGCTCATATCAACCAACAGCACTCTATATCTTAGACCTTCATACTACTTCATCTGGTGGAGGAATTTTCTCTATTCCTAATGGTAGTTCAGAAAGTCTAAAGATCGCAAAGAACCTACATGCCCCTGTTATCTCAGATATGCTGATTGGAATAAAAGGAACGACACTCCACTACTTTAATAATAATTTAGACTTTGGGCTTCCTACAACTTCTGTGACTTTCGAAGCTGGACAACATGATGATCCTACATCTATCAATCGCTGTATCGCTGCTATTATCAATTGTCTAAAAAGTATCGGTTGTGTACAAGAAAGTGATGTAGAAAGCATACATGATGATCTTCTAAAAAACTACTCCAAGAACCTTCCGCTTTTTACTCGTCTGATATATAAACATGTTATTAGCCCAGATGACAAGTTTACTATGAAGCCTGGATTCAAAAATTTTGATGAAGTAAGAGAAGGAGATGTTGTTGCGCAAGATAAGTATGGAGACGTCTCCATACCACATGACAGTTTTATCCTTATGCCATTATATCAATCACAAGGACAAGAAGGATTTTACTTGGTTAAGTCTTGTTAGTAGTTCTTTTACATTAGAGTACAGTCTTTTAGTTAATTAGTTTTCCAATCCAGGTGCTCCAATTTATAATCTAGAATTTGCGTTTTTTTATCAAATGATCTGACTTTATCTAAACCAAGTTCTTCCAATACCTGATCTAAAGAATGAGAGCCCTTATAAATCCCTGCCTCAGGAATCATACCGATCAACTCTGAGCCCATAACAGCTAAAGACATCGCAGCAGCCTCCTTGGACACATAACGATATAACTCAATTAACGTAACTGTACTTAAATCATAGATGTTAGTTGATATTTGGCAACAGCCATACTCCTCAACATACCAGCCTAAAAACTTCACTTGACTAAGGTCTATGTCTTGAGCAGAACTGCTATTTCTACTCTTTCTAATTCTTTGAGCCAAGGCTTTAGCATCCTTAAGATTGGAAGTGCTTAGATTGATATTGTAAGCTCCCATAAACTTTCTCACCGTTATACAAGATGCCCCTAACTGAGGATGCGGTTTAGATGTTCCTTTATCAGGAAATATTGTTTTCCCAATGGACTCTTCAAGGTTCCTCTTCCTCAAATCATGTAGCGTCTTCTGTTGATGGTTACTACTCAACATCCCGTAATAGAAAATAGGCACTTCAAAAGAAGCCGATATACGTTTGGAAAAAGCTCTAACCATCAAGGTTAAGTCTTCCTCGGTTATATTCTTTATTGGGATAAATGGTACAACATCAATTATACCTATCCTCGGATGAGAACCTTGATGCTTACTTATATCTAAGTGCTTCATACTGTATAAGTAAAGTCTTTCAATAGATGAAAACACCTCTCTAGCTATGCCAACAATAGTAAAAACAGTCCTATTGGCATCTCTGCCTATATCTCTGTGAAGCACATAAACAGCTTGCTCTGTTCTAAGGAGATCAGAAATGGCATCAATATGTTTTAGCCTTCGTCCTTCGCTGACGTTGACCACGCACTCTATTATAGGTAGCTCGGTATTGATAATAATTGATTGTAACCACAAAATAGATAATCCAAAAATATATAGGACTAGATACTTTCTTCAACACTTCTTTATATTGCGCTATGCTCTTTCCTATAGGTGATACTAATGTTCAAGGTGGATACAAACCACTATTCAGTTATGCCTTTATTGCCATAAATGTTATTGTTTTCGCCATCCAGCTTTATTATACTGCACAAGGAAGTTTAGTCTGTGAGCTGGGATCGATACCTAAGGACATCATAGGAGGAGATAACTTGCACACCTTACTGACAAGTATGTTCATGCATGGCGGTTGGATGCATCTCATCGGGAACATGATGTTTTTATGGGTTTTTGCAGACAACCTTGAGGCTGTCTTGGGTAACGTTCGGTTTTTAATGTTCTACATTCTTGGTGGAATAGCGGCCAGTGGAGTACACATATTTTTTGAGATGTGGCTTGGAGATGGTACGATTGGCGATTGTTGCCAACCTTGTCTTGCTTCTATGGATTGTGCAGACATAGAAAGGGCTTGTATCGGTTCTATTCCTACACTTGGGGCCAGTGGAGCCATAAGTGCTGTGCTTGGAGCATATATGGTCATGTTCCCTAAGTCAAGAATCAAAGTGTTCTTTTTCATTACAGTCTTTACAGTACCTGCCTTAGTCTTTCTAGGATTATGGTTTTTAGAACAACTCATTTCAGGAGTAGGTGCATTGAGTCAACTAGGAGCAGCTGGAGGAGTCGCATGGTGGGCGCATATCGGAGGCTTTGTATTTGGCTTGTTATACGGATTTCTCAATAGAAATGTAGTTGATGAGACGGTATATCCAACTCATCAATAATGAACTAATTAAACCCCAATATGGCTAGATACTTTTATTTCGGATTTTTTTATGAAAAACCATATCTTTGCCGTCCTTTTCAAAAAGCGAGAAATAATAAGTCATGGAAGTTGTCAAGATAAACGTTGAGTCAAGAGATCAATTAGGAAAGAAAGCCTCAAAGCAAATCCGTAAGGATGGCAAAATTCCTGCTGTTATGTACAGTAAGAAAAATGGCGTCACTCACTTTACAACTAAGCATGGTGATGTTAAATCTATGGTTTACACGCCACAGTTTAAGCTTGCAGAATTAACGTTGAACGGTAATACTAGTAAAGCCATCATAAAAGATATTGATTTTCATCCAGTGACTGATGAAATAGTACACATGGATTTCCTCGAACTCGTAGATGGCCAACCGCTCATAGCTGATATACCAGTTGCTTTTAGAGGAGTTTCTCCTGGAGTAAAAAGTGGTGGCAAGTTGATCACAACTTTAAGAAAAGTCAAAGTGAAAGCAACTCCAGAAGTTTTAGTGGATACTTTAGAAGTAAGCATTGACGATCTCGAGTTAGGATTTGCTGTAAGAGTAAAGGACATCGATGTTCCTGAGGGAATTCAAATCATGGTTGATGGTGCTATGCCAGTTGCCAATGTAGAAGTACCTAGAGCACTTAAGAGTGCGGATGCAGCAGCAGAAGATGGTGCTGAGGAAGCTCCTGAAGCGGAAGCAGAAGCTTAATCAATCATTCTATCCTTATCTTATTCTCAGGAAGAATCCAATATTGTGTTCTCGCATGTGCACTGCTTATATGTAGTTGCTCAAGTTCTAAACGCACCATTCGGAGGGGTTCATCAGAGTTCTCCCAGCGCCAAAACATAGTATCATTAGCTACCAAGCAAAAAGGCGATACATACTTGTACGGGGCAAAAGGACCAAACAAATTCGACTGCTCTGGACTGGTAAGTTATGTGTTTAACAAAAACGGAGTTAGTGTAGGTGGTTCTGCAGCTTCCATCTATAAGAAGGGCAAATCGATAAAAATCGATAAAGCCAAACCTGGAGATTTGGTTTTCTACAGTAAAGGAGGAAAAATATTTCACGTAAGTATTATAACAAAACGAGAAAAAAAGGAACTATGGGTGGTCCATAGCACTTCTTCTAAAGGAGTGATCGAAGAAAATGTTTTAGCATCCCGATATTGGGAGCCAATGATATATAGGATTGTATCTTTAGATTCGCTCAGAGATTAGCGTCATGTCGTGGATTAAAAAGATATTAAAGTTGTTATCAATGAATAAGGAAGAAAAAAGAATCAATCTCATCTTGTTTGGACCTCCTGGTTCCGGAAAAGGCACACAGGCAAAAATGTTAGAAAAGAAGTTTGATCTACTTCAGATTTCAACGGGAGATTTATTCAGATATGAGTTAGGAAACAACACCCCTCTTGGTCAAAAAGCCCGAACTTTTATGGATAAAGGCCAACTAGTGCCTGATGAGGTAACAGTAGCCATGCTCAAAAATAAAATCGAACAACATCCGCATGTCAAGGGATATATATTCGACGGATTCCCGAGAACCCTTCCACAATCTGAAGCTCTTGATGAATTGTTATCTACTAGAGGAGAAAGCGTGGATAGCTTGATTTCTCTTGTGGTAGATGACGAAGAAATCGTTAATCGCCTTTTAGAAAGAGGAAAGACTTCAGGAAGAAAGGATGATGCTAATGAAGGTGTCATAAGAGAGCGTATCAATGTGTACAAATCAGAGACTGCACCAGTCTACGCATACTACGATCAAAAAGGATGCGCGCAAGAAATAGCAGGCATCGGTGAAATAGATGAAATCAATAGCCGCCTAAATGAGTTAATCTCATCCTTGGCATAATCATAAACAAACTTGGCCGACCAGAACTTTGTAGACTACGTTAAGATCTGCTGTCGATCAGGACATGGTGGCAGCGGGAGTTCTCATTTTAGAAGAGATCGCCTCACAGCACTTGGAGGACCAGATGGAGGAAACGGTGGTCGAGGAGGAAACATCATCTTACGCGGTAACGCTCAATTGTGGACCCTTCTTCATCTAAAGTATCGCAAACACGTAATAGCAAAGCCAGGCGATAACGGTACTGGAGCTCGAAAGAGCGGTTCAGATGGACAAGATGAAATACTCGAAGTTCCATTAGGAACAATAGCTAAAGATGTTGAAACGGGAGAGGTGCTCTTCGAAATAAACGAAGACGGCGAGACTGAAATACTCCTTAAAGGAGGTCAAGGAGGGCTAGGAAATTGGAATTTTAAATCATCAACTAATCAGTCTCCCCAGTACGCCCAACCCGGGGGCGAAGGAAAAGAAGAGTGGAAAATACTAGAACTTAAGATACTTGCTGATGTAGGCCTTGTCGGTTTTCCAAATGCTGGAAAATCAACCCTTCTCTCTGTTGTTAGTGCGGCAAAGCCCAAGATCGGGAGTTATGCCTTCACTACTCTAACGCCAAATCTTGGTATCGTCTCTTATCGTGATTCGCGATCATTTGTGATGGCTGATATACCGGGTATCATTGAAAATGCACACGCTGGTAAAGGTTTAGGAATACGGTTCTTGAGGCATATCGAAAGAAATGCCGCTTTGCTGTTCATCATTCCTGCTGATACCAACGACATCAAAAAAGAGTACGAAATACTTCTTAATGAGTTGAGTATCTATAATCCAGAACTTGTACACAAACCTCGCATACTCGGTATCTCGAAGAAGGATCTTATCGATGATGAACTACAAGGAATGTTAGAGCAAGACCTTCCTGAGAACATCACAACTGTGTTTTTCTCATCTGCAACTCAAGACGGAATAACAGAGCTAAAGGATATCATCTGGCAAGTGCTTAACTAAGCATACTGCGCTTGCGCAAAATCCATAGCCTTGAGTAAAAGCCCACAAGCATCTTCTAATTCAGACATCGAAATAATTAATGGAGGGGCCAATCTGAAGCTTCGATTATTGAATAAAAACCAATCTATCAATACACCCAACTCAAATGCTCGAGAGACTATATGCTTTAAATACTTCCTCTTTGTTGGCTCAACTGCCATCATAAGTCCAGCGCTTCTTACTTCTTTAATGATTGGATGAGCAGAGATCGCTTTCTTTAT
>CALHUZ010000558.1 GCA_938039305.1 uncultured Saprospiraceae bacterium | reverse complement strand
ATGAGCTTAACTTCTTTCAAAGAACTGAAACATATACCTGGAGACAACGGTACTCCTTACTTTGGCCACTTCTTTCCGTTTGTGCGCAATGCCTCGAAGTTTTGGACAGAGAAGCGAGAGAAGTATGGTGATGTATTTAAGTATCGTACTCCACTGGGTTCTTCCGTAGTATTATGTGGACCAGCAGCTAACAAGTTTGTGTTGGTACAAGAAGCGAAATGTACTTCTAATCAGGAAGCTTGGGAGCAGAGCTTATCTGATCTATTCCCCAATGGGCTGATGTTAATGGATGGCGAGCGTCATCACTATCATCGGAGCATCATGAATGAAGCTTTCAAGAAAGATCCGATGCAAGGATATCTTGAAAGCATGCCAGGTATCATAACAGAAGAATTGAAAAAGCTAGATGGCAAAGAAAAGATGTTGTTCTTTCCATTTTATAAAAAGCTAACGCTACAGTTGGCGGCAAAGGTGTTCTTTGGTCTGTCATTAGATGATGATTTACAAGGCATCAATAAGGCCCTGACTGATATTGTCAATGCCGCTTCTGCCCTACCGATCAAGTTACCTTTCACCGCTCATGGCAAAGGAATCGCTGGCCGCAAATACTTAGTCAATTATTTCCAATCTATAATAGGCGAAAGAAGAAGTAATCCAGGGAAGGATTTATTCAGTCGACTCTGCGAAGCGAAGAGTGAAGAAGGGAATGTCCTAACGGATCAAGAGATTATAGATCACTTGATCTTTGTACTCATGGCAGCACATGACACCACCGCTATCACACTTTCGATGATGAGTTACTTCTTAGCCAAGCATCCCGAATGGCAAGACACACTTAGGAAGGAAGCGAACTTGATTGATTTCAATAAAGAGATCTCTGTAAGCGATCTGCGACAATTAGAAAAGACTGGGCTCTTTATGAAGGAGACACTCAGAAGGCATCCGCCACTGACAACTGTGGTTCGAAAATTAGAAAAAGAACTTGAAGTAGATGGTCATCGCATCCCAAAGAATACTGTGGTTAGTGTAGTATTTCAATTGTCACATCACGATGAACGAACCTGGTCTAATCCTACGACCTTCGATCCCGAGCGATTCAACAAAGAACGAAATGAGCAATCCAAATGCCCATTCTCATATGCGCCATTCGGTGCGGGAAAGCATCACTGTATCGGTTTTTCATTTGCGGAGATGCAGGTTAAATTGGTGATCTCTGAGTTACTTAAGAATTATAAGATATCAGTTCCTGATGGATATGAGTGTCCGATTAAGGATGTGCCGTTGAAGAATCCTACTGATGATCTTCCTATGTATGTGGAGGCGATTTAGAGGCGAGGTGTGAGGGGAGAGGAGTCAGGGCGAGGTGTCAGGCGTCAGGTGAGAGGTGAGAGAGCGTGCATATTTGGAATCATTTAGTTGTCAGTTGATGGTTGATGGTTGATGGGCGTGCAAATCTGGGTTGAGGGGTCAGGTGTCAGGTGAGAGGGCGTGCAAATCTGGAGAAATGGAACGAGGGCGCGCTTTAACAAAGTCCATCCCCTGGCCCCTTCCAAAAGGGGAAAAGAAATAGAGCTTGATCAATCACGAAGAATTACTGAACTTGCATGAATGCCCCTTTACCCATCCTCGCTCCTTCCCTTTCAAGGAAGGACGGTTATTTCGGGTTCCATTATTCTAACTTCTGAAATCTTATTAATTGTAAGCCAATGGTTGATGGGTGTTCAAATCTGACCCTTCGGCTACGCTCAGGGTCCAAGATTAAGACCAATCAAAAAGTAGGTCTGAAGAATAGGTGAACGTCAAAAATAGATCTCTCCACTGCACTTCGTTTTGGTCGAGATGAAAAAAGGGTGTTTGACTTTCGCCATCTAAAATCTGACTTCTGCCATCTAAAATCTTCTTTCCCGTTTCTCGACTCTCGTTTCTAAGTTCTCGTATCTTGAATCTGACTCCTCTCTTCAACGACTCTCTACTTAACAAACCTACACTCTTCCTTTCCCGCCATCTCCGCCGTCAAATGACGCCATTGATATCGATTAGAATAATCATGAGTTGATCCTTCTGCAGTCGCTGCTGTCATCGTTCCGATCTCTGGGCCCATCTTCATACCATGTCCAGAGCCACCACTACTGATGGTTAGGCCTTCTATCTCAGGATGAGGAGTGATCCAGAAGTGGCCATCCAGTGAATCTGTATAAAGGCATCTGCGGGTATAGACGAGTTCTGCATCAAGAAGAGCAGGGAATGTCTCCGCCACAAAGGATCTCATGTCTGCTATGTCTGATTCATAGACTACTCGTTCATCTTGATCTGGGTGGACTTGGATGCCTGTGGCGTGCTTTGCAATTTTGATGATGCCTTCTTCAGGTGTGAATGGAAAACCATACCAACCTGTATGTGCTATGTCTGCCATGAAGACTGGGAGGTGTGGAGACATGAAAGGCATTGGATCATTTGGTTTTAGCCAGAAGACTGGATGACCTGTAGCTCTCATGTATGGTTGTAACTCAGGTAGCAAGTATGGCGTGTGTGCACCAGCGGCAACGATCACATGACCACACTTATAAGTATGTCCTGTTGTTGTACTTACTCCGATGGCCTTACTACCCTCTTTTATAATTTCTAAAACGGGTTGCTCTTCTATAATCTCTACTCCGATTGATCTTGCATAATCTGCTAATAGCTGAACTGCT
>CALHUZ010000557.1 GCA_938039305.1 uncultured Saprospiraceae bacterium | reverse complement strand
TATGGATTATCAATAATAAATACTCAAAACCCACTTATAAAAAGTGATTATAGTAAGCACGAGCCTTTTTATTCTTTTGCTAATGTTATGAAGAAAAAGAAGAGTGACTTCTTGCACATGAGTTATGGGCTTTCTAAGGATTTGGGAATCTCTGGATTTAGAGTTGGGATTATTCATTCATACAACGCCAAGATGCTTCAAGCCTATGCTAACCTTAATGCCCCACATCTTGTTTCTAATTTGACACAGTGGGCATTAATGCACCTCTTGGGTGACAAGCCATTTATGTCGGACTATATTCTAAAGAATCAAATTAGACTTACTGCTAATTATGCACTTGTGATAGATTATCTAAAAGAGCTCGATATTCCATATGCCCCTGCCAGAGGAAGTCTATTTGTTTGGATTGATCTTTCAACTTATATGAAAGGTAAAGGGCAGAAGTCCGAAACTAAATTGTGGCAGAACATATATGATAATACAGGAGTATTGCTTACTCCAGGGATGGGTTTTGGACATAGCAAAAGAGGTCAGTTTAGATTGGTTTATTCCTTTTTAGAAAATAGAATATTAAAAACAGGAATGAAAAAATTGACTAAATATTTAGGCAAGAGAAAGTAGTGTTCGTTTAAAATAAATGCTTTTCTAAAAAGTGAATTATTTACTCCAAGAACGAGAACTCACTTTTTGGGCACTCGGAAAGTCAGAAGGAATAGCTTGTGTGACTTTTCCAGTAGCGGCCCATTCCGTTCCTCTCAATAATGTAGTTTGAAATCCTACACACTCCATAGAATAGTCATTGTGACCTAAAACGCTATGAAAGACTTTACCTTTTCCATAGTCCAATGCCATTAGCATGGGCTCATGGCGGCCAGTACCTGTCACATCTTTCGCCCATGGAGGGCTATTTTTTTCTACATCAGAATAAGAAGTAGCGAGAATAGTCATGTTTTCGGCTGGACCACGTAGTCGATCATAAAGCTCGTCTTCTGTGTGCAACCACTCATCAGGTAGTCCTTTCATGATAGGATGATCACTGGCACGAGTTTTTAGTATATATTCATATCGAGGACCATGAGATCCACATGCTCCATCAGAAGGATCATGTATCTCTTCACCTGCGTCATTATAATAAGCATATGGACCACTCTCAACATTACGGCCATCCCAGCCACCAAGTCCAATCATTTTGTTGAACTCAGGCCAATTACCAAATGAATTGTTAGCAGCATGTATGATGACAAGTCCACCACCATTGGCCATGTAAGATTCGAATGATCTTTTCGTGGCTTCTGGCCAATCAGTTGCTTTCCAGCCAAGATTAGAAATAACTACATCATACTTGCTAAAATCAGGATTGAAATTGGGATCCATCTTTGGTTCTTCTACACGAGTATACTGTGTACCGTTTTCTATTGAATATTCATCCAACTGCATTTTGCGCTTTTCTTCACCTAAGATTTCGTCAGCATGAGGTCCTTGCCAGAGAAATGCCTTACGAGCTATATCCACTTTGAATAAACCAGACTCGTCTAAATAGCTTTTCATCATGGCAGTTGTCTTAGGCCATGTTCCGTGGTTATTCTCTCCATCGATAATCAATGCATTAATTGACTTTGACGTTTTAGCTCCAAGCATATCATTAGAAGTAGATGTCTTACTCGAAGTACAAGCAATAAAGATACCGCAAGACAAAATGATAAATGTCGCTGAGTATAGAAGACCTTTCATAATCTGTATTATAGATAGCTAGTGAATTATAATTTGTCACTTCTGATTAGAAGAACTTAATACTCAAGTCTATTATTTTTTGCTTGAGATCTGTATAAGGAGCTGTCATTAGTTCTATCCCACTCATTGGGCTCCATTGTTTTAGAACTGCACGTTCATTTGAGAATGCGATAAAACCCCATTCACCGTGTGCTTTTCCAATTCCGCTATTATTCACTCCACCAAATGGAAGATTGTTATTGAAAAAATGAATAGCACTGTGATTGATACATGTACCACCAGCTCGAGTATTGGAGATGAGGTAGTTGATGTTCTTTTGCTTTTTACTATAGATATACATAGCAAGAGGTCGCTCTCTTTTATTGATAGCAGCAGTTACTTCTTCTATATTTTCATATACTCTAATTGGAAGCACGGGACCAAATATTTCTTCAGTCATTAGATCAGCATCATCACCTACTTGGTCGACAAGCGTAGGTGAAATATAATCTTGTTTCTCATCCAGTTTTGCGCCAGCGAGAATTTTCACATCTTTTTCAATTGCATTATCCATATAGCATTTGATACGATCAAAATGTTTCTCATTTACTATTCGACAATAAGAATCACTTGTCACTACATCATCACCATACATTTTCTTGATGTGCTTATTGATAGAAGCGACAAGAGCTTCTTTCTTACTACTGTGCACATATATATAATCTGGAGCGATACAGATCTGTCCGTTATTTAGAAATTTTGCCCAAGCGATTCTTCGACCTGCAACTTCTGTATTAGCTGATTCATCAACTATTGTGGGAGATTTGCCTCCTAATTCTAAAGTGACTGATGTCAAATTTTTCGCAGCTGCAGCCATGACGAATTTGCCTATGGCAGGAGCACCTGTGAAAAAGATATGATGAAAAGGTAATTCTAATAATGCTTTAGATACTTCAACTCCTCCTTGGCAAATAGCTACTTCTCGCGTGTCAAATAATTCTCCAAGAATCTTCGCCATGATCGCTGAAGCATGAGGCGTATGTTCTGAAGGCTTAAGCATCACACAGTTGCCAGCTGCTATCGCTGATACAAGTGGACCAAAAGTCAGGTTGATTGGAAAATTCCATGGAGAGATGATCAGACAGACACCCTTCGATTCATAGTGAACCCATGAGCTGCTTCCAAGAAGTGCCAGTGGAGTACCTACTCTTTTCTTAGACATCCATTTACGTAAGTGGGAGATAGTATGCTTTATATCTCCAGTCACTGGATAGATCTCAGTTAAGTCGACTTCACTAGGGTGCTTCTTAAAATCCTTGAATAGCGCTTCTCTTATTTCTGTTTTATGAGCAAGAATAGATTTTTTCAGCTTTTTCAATTTGGCTATGCGTTCGGAAGCCGTCGATTGTGAGACTTCTTGCTGGAAAGCCATCTGCTCGTCAAAGTATTTTTTAATGTCTGTTGTGGGAGTTTGAGTTAGCGTATTCATGTCTTTATAGTTGTGTCTGCTGTTAATGTTTGTTCTAAGATATCTTTTACTTTTTTATTTCCTGCATCTGTGAGATACGGTTTTATCTGATGCCAGATGGTTTTTCTGAGGTGATCAAGTTCATCAGTGATGCCTCTTACACGTATCTGTCGCGGCCAAAAGACCGCAGTGAACCAAAGCTGTTGAGCTAAGAATTTTATATTTTCTGGATTGTCGCTCTCATTGATTAACCCCAATGCTATGCAATAACGCAGTCCATGTTCTAATCTTGATATCTGATCTTGAATATGTATGTAGTGCTGTTGAGCGATGACAGGGTAGGCCCTTTCGATTTCAAGCAGATCCAGATAAAAAAATAGATATCGCTGCTGCAAATGATAAAAGTTGACGATCTGCTCATCGAAAAGGTAGAGATCTGACTTGTTCTCTTTCTTCGGAGGGATCACAATGCCTATCTCTTTCTTGAACATAAGATAAAGCGCAAGCATTAGGTCCTCCTTTTTGGGAAAGTGATACGTCAAGTTGCCAGGACTTAATCCCAGTTCACTTGCTAACCGCTGCATGCTTATGTTACTATATCCAAACTGATTGAATAGAGAGATAGCGGACTCTAATATTTTATCTCTGGTCTTAATGACGAAATATTTATCGGTTATAATTAGTATAAACATACTAATTTTTTAGTTTTGTAGAGTAACTAAAGTTATTTCATGATGAGAGAGTTCTTAAATACACCAAACATTGACCTTTACTTCGTTGTAGGGATTTTGTTTCTATTTGGGTTTATTGAGTTTGCCATGGGGCATTATAAAAAGTCTTCAAGAGTATCGGATGATTGGATACTTGAAGGTGTAGGCTTCTTTGTAGTGGCTATAACTAAGACATTGATAGTAGCATCAGTCTACTTTTTAGGAAAAGCACTTTTACCATCGATGTTTGGCGCGCTTTCTTCCTGGTATCTACTGCCGGCATTTGCGTTTTATATATTGATTGATGACGTGATGCAATATTGGTATCACAGAAGCGCCCATGAATATAATTGGTTGTGGAAGCACCATAGGGTTCATCACGCGGCTAGAGAGATGGGTATCCTAACAGCTTATCGTAATTCATGGGTCTACTACCTGATCATGCCTAATCTCTGGTGGGGTGGTATAGCGACATTTTTAGGGCTCGGACCGGCAGTTCTTTTGGGATTGATTTTTAAGCAAATCATAGTGACCAGTACACATAGTACATGGAAATGGGATGAAGCCTTCTATAAGCATAAAGCACTACAACCGATTGCTTGGATATTCGAACATATACTAATTACACCTTCATTTCACCATGGTCATCATGGTACAAGTCAAGCAGATCATATAAGTGACCCTAATGGTAACTATGGTAATACATTTTCGCTTTGGGATCAGATGTTCGGAACTGCTAAGTTCACAAGAGCATTTCCTGTGGCTTATGGTCTTCAGACCGACCCAGGAGATAAGTGGACATCGCACTTGCTTTATCCGCTGGTTAAATCCAGTAAGGAAGGAAGTGAGATTGCTCCAGGGCATAAAAAGGAGAAACACCTTGGTACAGAGCCTTTGAAAACCAGTCTAGAAGAAGGAACTTATCTATACTGTCAGTGTGGTTATAGTGCTGACCAACCTTGGTGCAATGGCTCACATCATGGCTCAAAATTTAAACCGATGGTAGTTGATATCAAGAAGGAAAGAAAGGTAAGTATCTGTACTTGTAAGATGACGAATACTCCTCCATATTGTGACGATAGTCACTTGAAGATGTAACTAGTAGTATTCTGTTTGAGAATTTAGAATCTTAACTCTCTGGGGTAAGAATCATCCTAGATGCTTTCTTCTCTTTATACATCTGTTGCCATTGTCTCCATTTCATACTGTTAGAGATGAGGTATCCGATATAAAGTAGTGCAAATAAATATGCCCCTGTCATGGCATATAGACCTATACTGATCACATCCACAAGAATCCAGTAGGACCAAGCATTGATGACACAATATATTATTAGAAATGTTGCAAACATAGAAAGCATCATCTGAAAACAATCGAGGTATGGATATACAGCATCAGTCTGCGTATCCAATAAAAAACCTGCAGCTCCAGAAATTAAAATTGAAATTAAGAGATATGCCAGATAGCTGGACATCGGCATTTTAGAAATTCTAATTTCCTTTTTTGCCTGTGACCCTTGCTTCCATAGATAAACTCCGATTAGTGACATCAAGAAGAAAAAAGAATGCAATACAGCATCAAAGTATAGGTGCGTGAATGTGATGTCGTGGTATATGATACAGGATGCACTTATGATACCAAACGGCCAACTGAAATTTGTCTTCTTGTAAGCACATATGATATATGCTAACCCACTGACTAGGCCAAAACACTCGACTAGACTCCAAGTCAGTTCGGGCATCAGATTATTCTGAGATGATAACTTCTACATTGAACTTAGCTTCGACTACTATTGGATTAGTGTTAGCTATGATGTCTATTGTCTTATTGTATGGGCCTTCCATGCCAGTACTATTAAACACAGCGACAATTTCTCCTTTTCCCCCTACTGGAACTGGCTCCTGAGGCCACTTGATGTCTGTACATTTACATGTAGTAGCCAGCTCAATCACAAGAGGAACTGTTCCAGTGTTTTCAAATTCATAGACCAGTGTCATTTCCTCTCCTTCTTTCATCTGACCAAGTTCGATAAGATCTTCTTTAAAAGTGATAATTGGAAATGAATCGATTGCTATCCTTGGTCTAAAGGATTTTATAGATTGTTGTCCTCCTTGATAACCATCACTTTTCACCTCTCTTTTGATCTGAATCGTCTGAGGTCCTTCTAATATCTTGAATTCTGTTCTTCTATTAAATCTGTGTTCTTCATCAGGGCATCTTATGCCATCTACACATCTATTTAGAATATTTGACTCTCCATATCCTTTTGGTACTATTCTATTTTCTGCTACACCTTTTTTGAGTAACCACTGTCTGGCAGACTCTGCTCTCTTTTGTGAAAGATTTTGATTGTATGGTTTTGTTCCTCTTGAATCAGTATGTGATGATAGCTCAATAACCATATCACTATAGTCATTCATGAGTCCAAGAATGATAGTGAGATCCTTTTCTGATTCTGGAAGTATGTCCCACTTTTCAAATTCATAATAAATGTTGTCAAATCTGATCGCCTCATTAATGGTGACGGTGTCGATTCTAAATTGGGACAAGTCTGGTCCTTCGGGTACTGCTGGTGGTGCCTCTTTAAGTATGACCATCTTTCTTATTTCCTCATCTTCAACTATACCATTTGTGTTGAACTCTAAGGTGTCGGTACTGTAGCCTTCTTTAGAGGTGATTACTTGATATCTTCTCTCTGCATCAAGGTCAAAGTTAAATCGATATTCTTCAGGCAAAGTCTGACTATTAGGTGTGCCGTATGATGTGATATCTGTCAACTCTACAGTAGCACCTTTTAAAGGCTTTTTGTCTTCAGTTCCAACACCGACCAGCAAGTCAATCGCAAGTTGTCTGATGTTGAAATTATAAATATCATAACAGCAAGTCTCGCTACCTTTTAGTTTTTTCTTATTCTCATTTTTACGATTAGAGATTAAGTATCCATTTGTCCCAGTTTTGTTGAAGGATAAGAACCAATCATCGAATGGGCTATTATAATTTCCTCCAAGGTTTTCAGGCGCAGACCAGTTAGAGCCATCCCAAGTAGTCTTGTATATATCTAACCCTCCTAATCCTGGGCGTCCTTCTGAACTGAAGTAAAGTGTTCCGTCGATAAAATTATAATGGGGAGTTATGTCATCATATTTAGTATTGACCGTTTCTCCCAGATTGACTGGTGCTCCGATACCACCTCCACCAATGGTCACGTAGTAAATGTCATCGCCTCCTAATCCGCCTTCCATGTCGGAGACAAAAAACAATACACGTGTTCCTAAAAGCTCTCCGACTGCAGGGTGCTTGGCTACCCAATCTCCATTCACTGAAGCAAGTGGTTCTGCTGGACCCCAATCTTCATCACCCATATCACTATAATATATAGTAGAAGATGTTATCTCATCATACTCAAGCATTTGCCTTGTGTAATACATGCGTCTTTTGTCTTCTGAAAAGGATACATTTCCAGTATGGAAACCATCTCTATTGACCTTATTATCTAACTCTTCAGGCTTGCCAAATTCGCCTTCCTTTTTTGTTGAACGAAAAACCTTGGCATGATAATCCTTTTCTTTCCCGTCAATTACAATCTCTTTACTTCTCTTGAAAGAGGCAAAGTAGATTGTCTCATCATCGTACTCAACAGGAGAGTATTCAGCTGATCCAGAATTGACATCGCCTTTTGCAAAATTGACAACGACTTCTTCATTTTTAGAAAAGTCAGTTACTGCTGACATGCCAGCTAATTCTAATTGAGCTAATTCTTTGAGCGCTTCATCTGTACTTAGTTCTGTGATTAACTCAAACTGCTCTTGAGCCTTACCTAACTCTCCAAGAGACCTAAGCGTTTTCCCATATGCATATCGATCATCGATAAACACATTGTCTACATCATCTGGAAGTATACGAGTATAGTAGCGTTCTGCATTTACAAAATCTCTGATCTTATAATAAGAGTACGCTATCGATAGAGCAACATCGGTTGATTTGTTTTCTCTATAAGCATTGCGATACCACTCTATAGACTTGAGGTAATTTCCATCTTCTATCGCTTTATCAGCAGCGATGAGCATATCGTCATACTTCACTGAAGTGATCGGCTGAGCGTATGCTATTGAGGAAGCAAAAATTATAATTAGGGATATGAGTATTGTATTCTTCATAAAGCGATGTGCTTTCTGTTCTTAGGTTAGGATTACAGTCTTGGGCAGAAAATGATTTTATCAACATTTGGATCTCTATATATCCGCCCGATATAGCCTACTGACATCTCAAATCCATTTCCGCCTCCTGGAAGCTTGATAGATGAGAGTGACAAGTCATAGCTAAGTCTTACTGTCAGATCTTTCATTCTAATTCCACCGATCACATATGCCGCATCAAAAGAGGGAAGAGGTCTGAGACCAAGACCTCCTATTAAACTGAACTGCTCTTTAGCATT
>CALHUZ010000556.1 GCA_938039305.1 uncultured Saprospiraceae bacterium | reverse complement strand
CCAGTCCCATCATTGACATAAATTCTATCCAGCATGAATGGCGAATCGTTATCATATTCATTGCCTCCGCTAACAACATACAGATCTTTATCTCCATCACCATCTGTGTCCACAAAGAGAGCCACAATGTCTTCATAATGGGCCGACTCTTCAAATATTTCAATATTACTTTTTTCAAATAGCCCTTGGCCATTTTGTAAATACATTACACCTGACTGACCACGAGCACCTCCGATAAAAATATCATCCAACCCGTCATTATTTACATCATCAACAGAAAGAGCAGGGCCTTGAGTAGATAACAACCAAGGCATTAATTTGTCACGACTGATATCAAAAAATTTATTTTCCTTATGCACGAAGTCTATGAGCTGAGGAGTATCGTCTACGTCAATTGCATTCTTAACGCTTCTTGATTCAGATTCTGGCTGGCCAATTGCAATACTCTTTTTACCAGCTAAATCTTCAACAATTACTTGACTTCCATTAGGCCATATCACTTTTATTCTTTCTAAATCATCAATCTCATTCCAATTAAGAAGTATGCCATTAGCACTACATGACATAAAGCCTCTTGTCGTATTATGATCATAGAAGACACTATCACTTGTAGTGTAACCTATGATCCTTGCACCAATGCCCTTCGAATTTTTATCTGAGCCTTCTAAGAACACTTTGAGAAAGTTAGATGGATTAGATTGGTTCATTAAAAGAGAAGAAGTAGCATTGACATTATTGATCACGATGTCTAAATCACCGTCGTTATCAAAATCAGCATAAGCAGCACCTGTTGAAAAACCTGGTTGGTTATTCTCTATACTCTTAGACTGATTTACAAAATGATAGTTATCATCATTCAAGAACAAATAATTAGCAACCGCACCAGAAGGCATACTATCTATCATCTCACT
This sequence comes from uncultured Saprospiraceae bacterium, assembly GCA_938039305.1. GTDB lineage: Bacteria > Bacteroidota > Bacteroidia > Chitinophagales > Saprospiraceae > JAJRXG01. Next base: position 3,267 of record CALHUZ010000556.1, on the reverse strand, counting down.
GTCCGTAGAATTTTGCTGAACAAGTCTATTAGAGATGTAATTCATATAATCCAGATCATTAGGCCTCTTCACAATTCCATTACTAATAAATACATCTTTTAGTCCGTCACAGTTATAATCTGCGAGAAGACATGACCAACTCCAATCAGTATTTTCAATGCCAGCCAATTGGCCTATCTCAGAAAACAAAGGCTTCCTGTTTTTATCTACCCCTCGAGAAAGTTGGAGGTTATTTCGAGCTGATTGATAATGATATCCGAAGTCATGCTTGAATTCATATATCTCATAAGTGTCACTTGGGACCGAACTCCTTCTTACACTTTCCTTCTCTGGCATCATATCAAGAGTCAAAATATCGTTATATCCATCATTATTAATGTCAGCTATATCAAGACCCATTGTAAATTGAGATGTATGATTAACTGATTCTTCAATTATTTCTGAAAAGGTACCGTCTCCATTATTGAGATACATATAATCATTTTCATGAAAGTCATTGCCAACATAAATATCTGGATAACCATCATGATTAAAATCATCAATCCCCAAGCCTAAGCCAAACCCTATTTGGCTACTATATATTCCTGCTTGTTCTGAAATATCAACAAAGAAACCATCATCATTTCTATACAATCTATCCCCATTGGGGTATGAATTTATTCTAACTTCAGCTTTTGTATAATTCTCTGGTGAGTGCACGGAGTGATTTAGCAAATACATATCAAGGTCTCCATCCAAGTCAAAATCAAAAAAAGCGGTTTGAGTAGATAGGCCTTGAAATTCTAACCCATATTCTTTCGTCTCTTCTTTAAAAACTGGAACACCACCTTCATTACCTTTGTTGATATATAATCTGTTGTTACCTTTTATAGTCTTATAATTAACTTGACAAAGGTAGATATCAAGTTTGCCATCACCATTAATATCTACAAAATTGACACCGGTACTCCAACCACCTATATCACTTAAACCCGCGGCATCAGTGACGTCAATAAAGTTGAGCCCATCATTACTCGACTCATTTAAAAACAATCTTGAGTTTCCTTGATTAGACGCCAAAAAGATATCTGGCAAGCCATCCCCATTTAGGTCCCCAGTCCCAACTCCAGCTCCATTAAAAAAATAGAGATACTGGATGATATTAAGAGAATCACTTTCCACTAGATCGTTTCTAAAATTAAGACCGGTTTCTGACGATTCTAAAGAAACGAATAATGCACCCTGCTCAACTTCACATGACACTACAAATAAAAAAACCACAAGTAGAAATCCTAGTCCTCTTCGCATTTTCACAATTGACATACTATTATTTAACGATCACCAAAAAGGGTAATTGAACCTGACTTTTGCTCAACATATCCATCAAAATACTCGATCTCCGCTACCCATACATAAACTCCTGAATCCACAATCTCTTCATTCACTTTACCATTCCATCCTAATGTTGCATCATTTAGTGAAACGTCCTCAGTAGAGAAAACAACGCTACCCCAACGATTATAAACTGTCATTTTCTTTATAATACCATCAACTGAACTTTGTAGAAAAAAATGATCGTTGATAGCGTCACCATTTGGAGAGAAGGCTGTGGCAGCATAAAAGTCTCTTTTGATATTGACGACTACACCATGCTCATCTTCGGTGATGCAACCATCTTCATCCATCATCCTCAATTTATAAGCGAAGTCTATACTTGGCTTAACTTGAATGGTACGACAAGCAATACATTGAAAAGAATCTTTAGGGCTTGTAATCCACGTATAGGAAATAGGAATTCCTCTATCCAATTGAGCTGACAATTCTATAGTTGTTCCTAAGATCACCTCAGTTGGCCCAACAATCGTAGCCATTTTTCTATCTGGAAAATATTCGATCAAAACTGAGTCCCTATATGGTCCACATTCGCCTTGTGCTTTTAAAGTATACCAACCAGTTTCATCAACGGATATAAAGGATTCTTCAGATCCAGTATTCCATTGATATGACTGAGCGCTAATAGGAGATTCTATGATAGCTGATTCACCATCACAGCTATATGAGATACTATTACTAAAATCTAATTCATCTTGAGTAATTATGTGAGCAATTGTAGGATCTTGTAATTCTTCAGTACTTAGATCATCAGAGTAGTGATATTCCCCAAAAGCTTTTGGAAAGTCCCAATTAGTCGCACGGCTTGAAAACTCGCCAATATAATCTAGAGGCGCTTTCACAGTGACCCTGATTTCATTGTCTCCCAAAAGGTAAATCAGATTATCCAAGGCAAGAATGTTTGGAGCTACATCTAAAATATTTATGGATGAAACTATCTTGCTTTCAATATTCAAAATTTCAAATCCCTCAGGAAGTGTATCTCTAATCTTCACCCAAGTTTGTCCTATTCCAAGGTGATTTTGAAAAGAGTACGTTATTATAAATTCTTCACATGGGAGTATTTCTCTTGGAGAAACATCTTTTGTAAATACAGAAGTATATGGACATGAACAAGCGTCCCCATTTGTCCCTTTGGGCCCTGATGATAAAAAAGTTAGTTCGCCGTTTAGTTTATCGATAGCATAAATCCCACGACCAGAGGCATATCCAAAAAGTTCACCTTTTTGGTTAAAAAAAATTCCGTCCATCGATTTTTCCCCGGTTGTAGGATAATCAACTGATGATATCTGTCCACCTATTGCCATCTGCTTGAGACTCCCATCTAAATTATCATATCCGAACAATTGTCCACTCAATGGATCTGTAGCTAAGTCATGAATCTCGGCTCGTCTATCGCCAGTGACACCGAGGAATCCCATATAGTAATTTTCACGACTTAGATTAATTGTATAAAATCTAGTATCATAATTGAAAGCAGGGTCGTATCCTATTAGATAGATACCTGAACCATTTGGGGATATAGTTGCACTATTATAAATGAAACTCTGATCCATATTATCTGGAACACCAAGTGAGGTTACTTTTCCTATCCTATCTATTTTTACTAATTCATAAGAATCTACATCTAGAGCATAGAGGTACTTATCATTTACATTATAGGCCAAACTGTTTAATCTTCTCTCTTGGGATAAATCTATTTCCTCGAAAGAGAATTCTTCAGAATTCTCTTGTACGCGATATAGAGTAGAGATACCTGTAGACTGTGTATATGAAATAATGTAAAGAGATGCGTCACAGTCAAACCCAAGACCCTGGCTACTAATAGACGAGTAGAAAAAGATAAACGATATGATGAAGTATAGTCTCAATGGCTTTTACATATTATCAATATGA
>CALHUZ010000555.1 GCA_938039305.1 uncultured Saprospiraceae bacterium | reverse complement strand
AGATGTTATAGAAAAAAGCAATTCAATTAATATAGAAGAAATTGAAGACGAAGAATATGAAGTATTGATTTACAAAGAAGCAGAAAAATACATGAATGAGTTTGAAGAGAATGGAATCAATAATTTGCGGTTAAAAAACGTGCGTAACAATTGAAAAAAGCCATATAGTCCTTTGTTTTTAATATCGAGGTTTGTAATGCTACATACACCCAGGACATTTGACTGCTTCAAATCAAAATCCACCAATCCAGACAACCGTTCATCCAGTATAACTGTCGTTCATCACAATTGCCAATTGAATAAAGCATTTGCGCGGATTTGATTGCGCCCTTTTATAAAATATTCTCATGCCTTTTGTATATTTAGATCATACGATGTATTGATAGTTAAAATGCGGATTGAATGCTATCCATGTACAAATGTATGACAAACGTATACTACCCGCTTATAGATGTTACTGCTTGAAATCGATACTTTGTTGATTGTCAATGCCTTAGGGTGGTGGGGGTGTAGATGTAATCTTGTTCTCTGCAAGCAAGGAAAAGAAAAATAGCCATCCCTCAAAAAAGCAAAGAGTCTTGCAGACACATTGCTTTTTCCGCAACCCGCATCTAAACCCACTCACCACCCGAAGGTTTTTACTTTCAAATATTTGCCAGTACTGTAGATTACTGGCGTTTATTAGATTTCCAATATTTGCCAATTATTTGTATATTTGGCATAAATTGGGTTAAAATGCCAAAAGTATTTGAACATAGATTGATAGAAGAATTCAAAGAAAGAGAGTCCTTCTCAAGGGACGAACTGTACGACTTCTTTAGATACTTTGAGCCTAATCTGAAAGAAGGAACGCTGGGATGGAGAATCTATGACTTAAAAGAAAAGAATATTCTCAGAAGTGTTGGAAGAGGATGGTATGCCATAAGTTATAAGCCAAAGTATAAACCTGAACTATCCACAGAAATAATAAAACTCAGTAAGGCTATTACGGAGCATTTTCAAGATTTGAAATATTGTGTATGGGAAACATCATGGTTGAATGAATTTCTGCAACATCAATCAAGTAAAATTATAATTATAATCGAAATTGAAAAGGGATATGAGGAAAACCTCTACTTCCATCTAAAGGATAATTTTAGGCATGAGCTATATCTTAATCCACATGAAAAAGAGATTGATCTTTATATCACCGAAAGCAGAAAACCAATAGTGATCAAAAAATTAATCACAAGATCTCCAATATCCAAACAAACAGTCAATAAAAACAAAGTAGCATTTCCTCAGCTTGAAAAAATATTAGTGGACTTGTTCTCTGATGAGAAACTATTCTACTTCTATCAAGGATCCGAAATGACACATTTGTTTGAGAACGCTATAAAGAGATATTCAATCAATTATACTCGCCTATTTAGCTATGCAAAGAGAAGAGACAGAGAAGAAGAATTAAAGACATTTTTAAACAATAATTTGAAACACGTAATAATGAATATAATAGAATGATAACAGAGCAATGTTTTACAAAAGAATGGTTAGATGACTTTAAAAAGAAAAAAGAACATAGATCTATTCAAATAGGCATTCTTGAACGGATGATCTATGCTCTTCATTTGTTAGAAAGACTTAAGAATAAAGGGCTTGAATTCACTTTTAAAGGAGGCACAAGTTTGGTCTTATTACTGGAAGAAGGAACACGATTCTCAATTGACATAGATATCGTTTGTCAAGTAGAACGTGAAGAAGTTGAGAAAATACTCAAAGAAATTGTAGAGGATTCAAAATTCTCAGCATTTGAACTGGATGAACACCGAAGTTATAAGGCAGGAATACCTAAAGCTCACTACAAATTCTTTTTCGACTCAACTGTCAATCCAAAAGTGCAAGGTGGAATCCTACTTGATATTTTGATCGAAGAACACATTTATCCTGAAGTCATAGAATCGGCAATAGAAACAAAATGGATAGAAACAGATGAAGAAACAACTGTACAAACACCATCAATCCCTGCAATTACAGGCGATAAGCTAACAGCCTTTGCTCCCAACACCATAGGAATACCTTACTTCAAAGGAGATAGAGACTCGACTACAGAAATCTCAAAGCAGCTATATGATCTTGGCAGACTCTTTGAAAACGTCTCTGAAATGGAAATGGTGGCAGAAAGTTTCCAACGTCATGCAACTCAGGAATTAGGATTCAGAAAATCAGTTGACGAAAACTATAGCACAACTGAAGAAGATGTCCTAAATGATACTTTAGAAACATGCCTTACGATAGCTCGAAGAGATAAGAATCCAGACAAACAAACAAAGGTAAATTTTAAACTTTTAGAAAAAGGCATCAGATCATTTGGATCAGGATATTTAATGGAAGGCCATTTTAGAATAGAAAATGCTATGGCAGCATCAGCAAAAGTAGCTTTACTTGTGGCAAAAATTCTTATAAAAGATATGAGTCCGATTGATCATTATGGAGGTGAAGATGTCAAAGAGTTAAATATTGAAAATCCTGATTATGCTTATTTAAACAGATTGAAAAGACAACCAGACAAGTCCATATTTTATTACTGGCATCAAGCCATCACACTACTATCAAATAAAGACTAATGGCAAAGAAGAAAGCAGTAAAAACAAAATCAATAGAAGAATCCCTTTGGGAATCCGCAAATAAGCTGCGAGGCTCCGTAGAATCTGCAGAATACAAACATGTCGTCTTAGGCTTGATATTCTTGAAGTATGCAGGTGATAAGTTTGATCAAAGGAGAACGGAGATAATAGCAGAAGGACAAGAGAAACATCTCGAACAGAAGGCCTTCTATACCATGAAGAATGTGTTCTTCTTGGAAGAGTCTTCTCGATGGTCTTACATCATTTCTCAAGCAAAGCAAGATGATATTGCCCTCAAGATAGATACCGCTCTACATCAAATAGAGAAAAACAACCCTATTCTAAAAGGAGCCTTACCTGATAACTACTTTTCAAGACTGGGATTAGACAAGAGTAAGCTGTCAGCTCTTTTAGACACGATTAATCTAATTGATACTCAACAAGACAATTCTCAAGATTTCATAGGTCGGGTCTATGAGTACTTCTTAGGTAAGTTTGCCCTCAAAGAAGGAAAAGGGAAAGGAGAATTCTATACACCTAAGAGTATTGTCAATCTCATTGCAGAACTGATACAACCTTACAAAGGCATCATCTATGATCCTGCCTGTGGTTCTGGCGGTATGTTTGTCCAGTCCATCAAATTTATAGAAGCTCATAATGGAAACAAGAAAGAAGTCTCCATCTATGGGCAAGAACTCACCAATACAACCTATAAGCTGGGTAAAATGAACCTCGCCATCCGAGGGATTGCTGCCAACTTAGGAGAGCGAGCCGCAGATACCTTTTATAGAGATCAGCACCCAGACCTGAAGGCTGATTACATCATGGCTAATCCTCCATTTAACCAAAAGGCATGGAGAGCAGAAGATGAACTCACAGACGATGCAAGGTGGAAGGGCTATGAAGTGCCACCTAAAAGCAATGCCAACTATGCATGGATACTCAATATAGTGAGCAAGCTATCTGTAAATGGTGTAGCAGGATTTATTTTAGCAAATGGTGCTTTATCTGGAGGTGGAGCTGAATACAAAATTAGAAAGAAACTAATCGACAATAAGTTAATAGAAGCTATAATTGTTTTACCTATAAAAATGTTCTACACTACTGATATTGGTGTTACACTTTGGATCCTGAATCGGAATAAAAAAGGGCAAGAAAAAGGCATTGGAGATATAAAAGTGAAATATAGAAATAGAGAAGACGAAATTCTGTTTATGGATTTACGTAAAATCGGCATTCCATTTGAGAAAAAATTTATTCAATTCTCTGATGAACAAGTTGAAAGAGTATCAAAAACATTTCATCAATGGCAAAGTAAAAAAGGGACTTATCAAGATCAATCAGAATATTCTTACTCAGCTAAAATAGAAGAAATTGTCAAAAAAGACTATTCACTTGTGCCAAGTAAATACATCGAGTTTGTCAATCGTGATGAGAATATCAATTTTGATGAAAAGATGAGTGATCTACAGTCAGAACTATCTGGCTTATTACAAAAGCAAGTGGAATCTAATCAAAACCTTCAAGATGTGTTCAAAAACTTAGGCTATGAGATCAAATTATAAGAGACTGGGCGAATATATTGAACTTGTAGAAAATCGCAATTCAGATCTTCTTTATGGTGAAAGTGATGTTCGTGGTGTCTCTAATGCTAAAGAAGTTATTGCAACAAGAGCAAATAATAAATCCTGAGGCTTTAGAAATTCCAAACAATGATATAGATGAGGACTGCGATGGTCTAGACCTACTTTCTTCAGTTCATGAAATATCGAATGTAAAAGTAAATATCTATCCTAATCCAGCATCTACTGTACTTAATATTGATGTTAATGGTCCATTACATTTTCAGGTAAATTTATATGATATAAAAGGAAAGTTGGTGCTATCATCAATTGACACAGATGAAATAAAATTAACGTCTATTCCTAATGGTATTTACCTTGTTGAAATTCAAGATCTTTTTTCGGCAAAAAAAATAGTTGAAAGATTGATCATTGAGAAGTAGTAGATACATCTCAAAGCACATGACAATAGGTAATGACATGATATACTCCCTATCTTCGATTGGCGGTGCATAACCATCATTCATATGAATATAAAATTGGGGTTTGGTAAGTGGGTGTTAGATTTTACCTCATACCATTTTTAGTTCTGAATGGCGGATTAGATTTTGTTTAGAATATTTCAAGATCAAGGCAAAAA
>CALHUZ010000554.1 GCA_938039305.1 uncultured Saprospiraceae bacterium | reverse complement strand
ACGCGTTCAAGAACTTTCAAAAGCGACGACTATTGAGGCCTAGTTGAATACAAGAAGTATGAACAAGAAGAATCACAGATATCCTAATAGTTCGAAAGATCTAAGTTATACAGAGTCCCCAGAAAGTGCTGTTGGCATTCCTGCCATATGGCATTCTCTTAGACAAATGGGGAAGTATATGGATGTTCCAGAAGCGATAAAGGCTTCATTGAAAATGAATCAAAAAGGAGGCTTTGATTGCCCAGGGTGTGCATGGCCAGATCCAGATGACCATAGGTCTCCATTAGGAGAATATTGTGAGAATGGAATCAAAGCATTGGTGGAAGAAGCGACTCCTGCAAAAGCGGATGGAGCTTTTTTTGAAAAGTATAGTGTTGAAGAACTTAGTTCATGGGGAGAATTTGAACTTGGAAAATCGGGAAGGGTTACAGAGCCTATGTATCTTGCTCCTGGAGCTACTCATTATAAATCGATCGCTTGGGCCGATGCATTTGAGAAAATTGGAAAGCATCTTCGATCACTTGAAAACCCTAATGAAGCTATCTTTTATACAAGTGGAAGAACCAGCAATGAAGCTGCATTTTTATATGGCGCCTTTGTAAGGGCTTATGGCACAAACAACCTTCCAGACTGTTCTAACATGTGCCATGAAACCAGTGGTTATGGTTTGTCTGAAACGCTGGGAATTGGGAAAGGCGCTGTCACGTTAGACGATATTCATGAAGCAGATCTGGTGATGGTGATTGGACAAAACCCTGGAACCAATCATCCACGGATGCTCACAGCATTAGAAAATTGCAAGAGAAATGGAGGCGCTATCATATCGGTTAATCCTTTGAAAGAAGCTGGGCTTCAGCATTATACTAATCCTCAAAAGCCTTTGCGTATTTTAAGTGGTGGGACTGATCTTTCAGATCTATATCTCCAAGTGCAAGTGAATGGAGATGTTGCTTTGCTAAAGGCAATTATGCTTCGGCTTTTAGAAAAAGACAAAAGCCAAGGAGGTATTATCGATCATGAATTTATAAAAAATCATACTCATGGATACGATGAGTTTATATCAGACATTTCTAAAGAGGACTTTGAGACCTGCGTGCTTGAGTCAGGTGTTTCAGAACAAGAGATAAGAAAGGCTGCGGAGTTGATTGCAGAAAAGCCAAAGATGATTATCTGCTGGGCGATGGGTATCACTCAGCACGAAAATGGGGTGCAGAACGTAAGAGAAATAGTCAATCTGCTGTTGTTACGAGGAGCTGTAGGGAAGCGAGGAGCTGGTCCTTGCCCTGTCCGAGGTCATAGCAATGTACAAGGTGATAGAACTATGGGCATCTGGGAAAAGATGCCTGAGCAATTCTTAGTAAACTTAGATTCGGCCTTTGGTATCAAGTCACCCAGAGAACATGGCCATGCTACAGTTCCTGCGATCAAAGCGATGCATGAAGGAAAAGCAAAAATATTTATAGGAATGGGAGGCAACTTTGTCTCTGCTACTCCTGATACAGACTATACAGCTGAAGCCCTACGCAAATGCGACCTAACTGTACATATCAGTACCAAGCCGAATCGATCACACCTTGTACACGGGCGTGAAGCCATCATCTTGCCAACACTTGGAAGAAGCGAAATAGACTTGCAATCTTCTGGATATCAATTTATAAGTACAGAGAACAGTATGGGCATTGTTCAAAACTCTAAAGGTGTCTTGACGCCGAAGTCTACAGAGCTTAAAAGTGAAGTTGCTATTGTGGCGGGGATTGCAAAAAGTGCTTTTGCTCATCGTGATGATATTAGTATTGACTGGGATGCTTTAAGTGGTGACTACGATCTCATTCGCGATAAGATAGAAGAAGTGATACCTGGCTTTGAAAATTATAACAATAGAGTGCGAGAAAAAAGCGGTTTCTATTTGCCTAACGGAGTGAAGCTTCGTGACTTTAAAACTAAAACGGGCAAGGCTAATTTTACAATTAACCGCAGGCCTAATTTAATTCTTGGAGTTGATGAGTTTCGATTGATGACGGTGCGGGCGCATGATCAGTACAATACAACTTTGTATGGATTAGATGATCGATATCGCGGCATAAAGAATGGGAGAGAGATCATTCTTATTCATCCAGAAGATATCAAAGACCTCGGTATGTCAGCTGGCGAAGTCGTAGATGTAGTGAGTAATTATGATGGTGTCGAGCGGAGCGTTTATAACTTTAGATTAGTGCCCTATGATATCCCAAGAAAATGTCTTGGATCGTATTTTCCAGAGGCTAATCCACTTGTTTCCATTCATCAAGTGAATCCTGAGACACATACTCCTATATCGAAAAATATAATTGTGAAAATTGTCCCTGCATCTAAAAACTAAGCATACAGAGTTCTTCAAGTAAAGCCTGAAATACTATACTTTGACAGGTTTCATGAGATCTAAGTGGATCGTCAAGATCTGCCTGATGAGTGGACGACTCCCCTCATTGCTGATGACATAATCTGCAAATTCTAATTTCGACTCTTGCGATAGTTGTTTTGAGATACGCGTCTTTACTTCTTCTTCTGTAGTGTTGTCACGTTTGATGACTCTCTCAATCCGAACTTCTTCAGAAGCATGAACCAAGATCACTTTATCAAATAACAAATAAGAACCTGTCTCAAATAAGAGCGCACTTTCTTGGATGATGTATGGTTTCTCTTTGTGTATTTCGCACCATTTACCAAAGTGATCTCGTACTGCCGGATGAACGATACCATTCATCTTTGCTAATAAGAGTTTGTTAGTAAAAATGACTGATGCAAGATGTCCTCGATTGAGTTGACCACTGTCATCATAGCTTTCTGGCCCGAAGACTTCAGTGATGGCACTTTTGACATCATCATCATCAGTCATGATAAGCTTCGCTTCTATATCACTGTTGTAAACTGGTGTGCCCAAGAGTTTGAATACCTCTGCACAGACAGTCTTTCCAACACCGATGCCTCCTGTTAATCCGACTTTAATCACTTTCGTTCAATTGACTTTCAAATATGAGAACTAAGCTTTCTCTAACTTTAGTATTGCTCTTTGTCATTTGGGAAATCACCGCTTTTGACATCCTTCGCGTATTCTTGTGCAGCCTCTTTAATCATGTCGTAAAGTTCAAGATACCGACGTAGGAATCTTGGCTTAAAATCCTTTGTAATACCCAAAA
>CALHUZ010000553.1 GCA_938039305.1 uncultured Saprospiraceae bacterium | reverse complement strand
CCGTATTGGATTAGAAGAAAGTTGTAGAGATGTGGCGAGCGGTCACGTAAAAGAATCAAAATGAAAATTGGAATTATAAAAGAAGGTAAGACGCCTGCAGACAGTCGTGTGCCCTTGGATCCACAACAATGTCGAGCACTCATAGATAGCGGAGTCGACATTGTCGTTCAGCGATCAGACGTCCGATGTTATAAAGACGAGGACTATATCAGCGCAGGTGTTCCGATGTCTGATGATATGTCGGATCGCACCATTTTACTGGGAGTAAAAGAAGTGCCGATAGATATGCTATTAGCTGATAAGACATACTTCTTCTTCTCACATACTATAAAAGCACAGGCCTATAATCAAAAACTCTTAAAGGCCGTCGTAGAGAAAGGCATCCGACTCATCGACTATGAAACCTTGACTGATGAAAGTGGTAAGAGAGTAATCGCTTTTGGTAAATATGCTGGGATGGTCGGTGCTCATAATGCACTTTGGACATATGGTCAGCGTACTAAGGCGTTCTCACTTCCTCGCATGAAGGATATTTATAATTATAAAGCTGCACAAGAAGTCTATGGCAAAATAGATATACCTAATATTAAAATCGCGTTAACGGGAACAGGAAGAGTGGCTTCAGGTGCCGTGCAAGTCTTAGATGATATGGGACTTTTAAAGGTGCGACCGATCGACTATGTCACGAAGACCTATGATGTGCCAGTCTATACACAGATAGGTATCTTCTACTACGCTAAGCGAAAGGATAAAAAGGAATTTGATGACATGAATGACTTCTATAATAATCCAGGAGACTATGCGTCAGACTTTGATCACTTCCTTCCTATGTCTGACATCATGATCAATGGTATTTATTGGGATAACGCAGCACCTGCATTTTTTACAGTAGATCAGATGCGTGAAGATGACTTTGGAATAAAAGTAATCGCTGACGTCACTTGTGATATTGCTCCTGTCAGTTCAATTCCATCTACACTTCGAGCCAGTACTATAGCCGATCCAGTATTTGGATTTGATCCATCGACAGGCAAGGAAACAGCACCTTATCAATCGGATGCGATAGACATGATGACGATAGACAACTTACCTAATGAGATGCCACGAGATGCGTCTTCAGCATTTGGTGATATGTTTAGCACTTACGTCCTACCAGAATTACAAGATTCTAAAAGCGATATGCTCCAGAAAGCGACTATTGCGGAGAATGGAGACTTAGGTTCGCACTATGAATATTTGCGATCTTATCTTGAAGGAGCTTAAAGGATTATTCAACAAGAACAATTTGTCATATCTGTTTTTAAGAAAGAGCACGGTTATGAATCTATGTTCTCTTTATGTTTCAGTGATTCATATCATTTGTGGTAGGAGGTTTTATGGGATTTATTAACTTTCCGTAGATGGATGTTTTGAAGACAGATGATGTAAGAGAGAAAGAGGAAAGATGGTTCATGCAGCCTTATTTTATCAATTCTGAGATACGGTCTCGATGGTTGTTTTCAGCAGGCGTTGGATTGTTTATTTTCTCCTTCTTGACGGTGTTTAGGCCTTTTGGGATAGCTGGTCTTAGTGCTACGCTTTTAAGGTTCACATTTGGATTTGGGGTAGTGTCATTTATGATGGTTGCCATATTTCATGTCGGTTATCGATCATGGTGGTTGAACCGACATAATGAGCAAGAGTGGAAGGCGTATCATGAGATCCTCCTGATGCTTGTGATGATAGTTTGTATAGGCATTGCTAACTATGTATATAGCGAAGAACCTTGGGTCAGAGGCTGGTCTTTTGTGACTTTACTCCTTCATCAGCTCACTACTATGGTCGTCGGTATATTCCCGGTGATATTCGGAGTGTTCATCAGTCAGAAAAACCTACAGCGCAAGTACAGTGAAGCTTCCGCTGCTATCAATGCTGCAAGAGGTGTACATCAAGAAGTCGTTATAGATACAAGCATATTGGCATTGAAGGGTAGTGGGGATGCAGATGTACTATCACTTAACGTAAATGATCTATCTCATATTCAGGCGGATGATAACTATGTTCTTGTATTTCGAGAAATCGAAAATGGGCATCTTGAGAAGGTCTTGCTAAGGGCTACAATGACAAGCATTGGAGCACAATTGTCTGAATATCCATTCATCCTCAGATCTCATAAGAGTTACTTTGTTAATCTCCATAAGGTCGATCGGGTCTCTGGGAATGCACAAGGTTATAAGCTCCACCTCAGAGGGTCTGCTGTCTCAATACCGGTCTCTCGATCGCTTAATAAAAAGGTGAAAGAGGAGCTATTGGCTAAGATTTAAGTTACGATTCTTTACTGTCTTTTGTCCATTGGTTTTTGTTGGTTACGTCGCATACCGAAGATCTCCTTTGAGGTCATACAAGTGGGTTCCCATTCACCACAACACCAGTGAATTGGCCACATTCGGTGATCTCGTAGTTAGAATTCTTCTTTCTTAGTATCATCAATAATAAAGCAAGAGATATGATTGAGACAGTGGTTATGATTATGATTTATGCACATGTAGCATTTGGCTTTACAGCTTTAGGCACAGGAGTGACAGCGATCATTATGAAGAAGGGGAGTAAGCACCATAACAGGTCTGGATTATTGTATTTCTATGCCATCATGGGCGTCGTATTAACCTCTTTTGTAATAGCGATTGTAAGAGAGAATCAGTTCTTCTTTCATCTTAGTTTTTTTGTGCTATATCTTACTTACTCTGGCTATCGATCCATCCAGAACAAGTCTCTCCTTCCTTCTAAGTTAGACTGGGCGATATGGCTGATAGGTGGTGTTAATGGCCTCGCCATGATCTATACGATGAGTGCTGTTATGATTGTATTTGGCGTCATCACTATGCTTAATGTCTATCAAGATGTTCGGTTATTCTACACAGCGATGAAAGGCGAAAAGCTTCCTAAGTCTGCTTGGTTAGTGAGGCATGTAGGTATGATGATGGGGTCGTACATCGGAACAGTAACCGCATTCCTTGTAAATAACTTTACATATGGTCCTGCACCATGGTTATTGTGGCTATTGCCAACTGCGATATTGGTGCCTGTGATTTTCTATTGGACGAATAGGGTTAGAAAGGGGAAGATGGAATTAGTGGGGTAGAATTGTGAAGTGATAATAGCGTGACGTTAAATAGTGAGGTAAAAGTGTGAGACTGGAAAATGAAAATATGAAAAGACTGATAATACTATTTTCAATACTGATTCTTAGTCAGACGGTTTATACACAAGTCTATATTGAAAAACAAACCAGACATAGATTCGCCCAGATGAACTTGGGGCTTGATATTCAATCAAGTTTTGGAGGAAGAACTACGTACATTGGCACCCAAGGAAATATACAGTCGTTAGATTTGGAAGGAAGCTTTTCGCCACGATTTTTAATCGGAGGTACTCACTTTTGGGGGCATGCTGATATGTATATTGCTATACCTCTTTCTTTTCCTAAATTCAAAAAGGACGATCAAGAAATAACTGCCTTTAG
>CALHUZ010000552.1 GCA_938039305.1 uncultured Saprospiraceae bacterium | reverse complement strand
CCTCAAAAATACCCTTTAGTGTCTTTTGTCTATAGCGTTTTTATTTTTACGCTGTTAATAGAAGTTGTTGGAGCGGCTTTCCTATACAGGGGATTTAAAGATCTGGATATTGATAATCCGTTATGGATGGCTATATTTCATAGTATATCCGCATTCTGTACCGCTGGTTTCAGTTTGTTTGATGATTCACTTACTCAGTATAGTAACGATCCACTGATTACTTCAACCATCCTGAGTCTATCATTACTCGGTTCCATTGGGTTTATAGTGCTCTTAGATTTTTGGTTAAAACTGATACGCAAGAGAAAGCGAATTACTTTGACATCCAAGATCATTCTATTAACAACATTCTTGATTTGGATTGTTGCTGCCATAACCATCTTCTTATCTGATAATTCACTATTTTCTAAGGGCTGGGTAGGACTGGCTTTATCCTCTTTTCAAAGTATTTCTGCGCATACAACAGTAGGTTTTAATAATTATGACATTGAAGCCCTGGATACCGCAGGGGTCTTTGTTCTGATTGTTGTCATGATAGTCGGTGCTTCTCCAGCAGGAACTGGTGGAGGTATCAAAACTACTTCTGTCACCGCTATAATCGCTGTCCTCATGTCTGTTTTAAAGAGGAGAAAGAAGGTTACATTTTTGCAAAAGGAAATCCCAGCTTCAAGCATTTACTTAGCTGTTTCCTCAGCCTTGTTCTACTCATTTATTCTGATTTTTGGAACCTGGTTGATTTTGCTCACTGACGGAGATGACATCTCATTTCTCAACATATTATTTGAAGCCATATCCGCTTTAAGTACAGTCGGCTTGTCTACAGGCATAACACAAGATCTTTCTGACCTTGGAAAACTCGTCATCTCTGCATTGATGTTCATAGGAAGATTGGGAGTATTAACTTTTGGATTCGCTCTGATTTCGAAATCACCCCTACTACGCTATAAACCAGAAGTAGAGGATATCGCCATCTAAAGCAATGATTCCGCTGCTCTTCCAAGTTTGTAACTTGGGAGTGAAGGACAAGAGGATGAGTTTTCGTGTCCTCCCTTGGAAGGGGAGGTGCCCGAAGGGCGGAAAGGGTTCTTTAGTATTCCAAGATCGGTGAGCCGTTCGTGGCCTCCAGCCAAAGGTTTCCAACCTCTTGGCTTAAACGTGACATAAATCACACTCCTGACGAGAACTATATCACATCACCTCAGCCTCTACTACATCTATCTTTGAAGTATTATAATTATAAGACTCATGCATTTTCATAAAGCAGCATAGTATGAGAAAATTGAACGACATGAATCATTTAAAATATTTACTTTCTGTTCTATTATTTGGTTTTGCTACTCTCGCCCAATCACAAACCTATATTGGCTTCCAGACAGGATATACTAAAGCCTCTGAAGACTATGGAGATGTTCAACTACCAGAAGGTGCCACAACACATATTCATGGTGTTTTGGTTGGTATGATAGTAAGGCGTGAGTTTGGAAGAGTTTACATTGATATAGAACCTCAGTACAGAAAACGAGGCGCAGCTTGTATCCCTAATTGGACAGTTTTCACTGGAAATGAAGAATTTTATTTAAATTACTTTGAATTGCCCATGACACTTGGCTTCAAAGCCGTTAAGATTAATAAGGTAGAGATAGCTCCACGTTTAGGATTCAGCGTAGCTTACTATCTTAATGGCAATAGTATAACCTATAGTGGAGTAGGTGACTCCAGAGTCAGTGAATCAAGACCATTAGATAAGGCTAATTTTAATAGTATGGATCACACTTTCCATTTTGGTATCCAGACAGGATATTTATTAAATGATAAAACCACTTTGTTGGGCACAATCAACCATTCTCGTGGCTTGGTTAATACAGTGAAGATAGTGACATCGAAACACCGTTCTATCGATCTATCCTTAGGTATGCTTTATCAATTATAAAAATTTAAACAATATTAAAGTACTAGAACAAATAATACATTTTGAAATTAACGATGAGACATATATCAATTATAAGTTTGACTATTTTACTCTCCTTGATTTATGCTTGCACAATTCCTGACCCCAATATTAACAACCAAGGCCAAGATGAACTCAAGTCATTAGAAATAACCACAACGATAGACAAGTCTGAGATGAAATATCAAGACATTATCTACGTCCCTATTTATTCTGATATCTACGTTGATGAAGTAAATCAAAGTACCTTGATCTCTGCAACATTAAGTATTAGAAATACAAGCTTTAGTGATTCACTATTTATTTCAAATATATCATACTATAATACCGAAGGGGAGTTAGTCAGAAATTATATAGATAACTCAATTATATTACCTCCTATGGCTACAGTTAATTATGTTATTGAAAGAGAGGACGATACAGGAGGCCCTGGTGCTAATTTTATTGTTTCATTAAGTGCTAAGAAGAGCAATGTAAAACCACTGATCCAAGCAATCATGATCGGTAAAACTGGCAATAAAGCATTTGCATTCGACACTGATGGATATTCTGTATTATAAAATCAGAAGAAAAACATAATCAACTATATGCTCTCTCTTATAGAAAGAAGTTGATATTTCAATTAGTTAATAGGAATGGCCTTTCAGTGTTGCTGATAGATACTAATTCTTTGATGCTAATACAACGAATAAATAAAAATGGCTACTACCATAGTAATACTCATTTACCAAATTAGGAAAAGAGAATAGTAATGGAGCGTAGCCATTTAAATAAACAGTCTAAATATCACTCGCGTGTCATCGATAAGAATTACTCATATAAGGCATTATTCTTTATTTATGTTTGAATACTATAACTCAAAGATAAACTATGCTGAACTTCTACCATGTGATCCTTATCACATCTATAGCGTGATCTTAATCATATCACATCCAGAATCTAATGTTATTTTTGTATTTGAAGTTTTTATATGAACACACAGTTAATCTACGTCATTACATTCTTTTTAGTCATCCTAATAACAGCGATAGCTGCTTTTATCGCCAATAGATTCTTTAAAAGACTAATCCTTAAATCAACAACAGAGCTAAAGAATGATCCTACTAATTATCAGTTCCTTAGAAGGGTAGTGATAGTTGGTATATATACTATAGGATTTAGTATAGCTATTTATACAGTACCAAGCTTAAGATCCTTAGCAAGCTCATTACTTGCAGGTGTCGGTATTTTTGCCGTAGCAATTGGTTTTGCTTCGCAGCATGCTTTGAGCAATATCATCAGCGGTTTCTTTATTATCATTTTCAAGCCATTTAGAGTCAATGATAGATTGCAGATTAAGGATATGATAGGCATAGTCGAAGACATTACCCTAAGACATGTAGTTATTAGAGACTTTACCAACAAGCGAATAGTTATCCCGAATTCTGTGATAAGTCAAGAAAGCTTGATCAATGCTGACTTGGTCGAAGACAGAATATGTAAATTGATAGATGTAGGAATTAGCTATTCATCAGATATTGACAAAGCCATAGAAATCATAAGATCTGAAATTGTTAAGCATCCTTTGCACATAGATCCAAGAACTCAGCAGATGATAGAAGCAGGTGATGCTTTGGCTCCAGTAAGAGTCGTTAGTTTAGGTGAGTCGTCAGTCAACTTAAGAGGATGGGCATGGGCCAAAAACTCATCTGATGCTTTTTTGATGTCTTGTGATCTACTTAAAAGTATTAAAACCCGTTTTGATAAAGAAGGAGTTATTATCCCTTTTCCTCAAAGAGAACTGCATATTACAACTGAAGACAGCTATAAATTAAAAGATGCTTAATACCTCTGGAGTGATTCATGCCTTGTCACTTAATGGTGATGGCTCAGGAGAACAAATATCTGGACGAGACATATCTAAGGCAATAGCTAATGATGCTCTAGCTTGGGTACATTTGGACATTAGTGATCCTTTTAGTAGAGATTGGATCGTTTCCTCTATAACATATCTCGATCAGATTATAATCGACGCTTTGTTAGCTGATGAGACGAGGCCCCGAATGTTAGAATTTGATCAAGGTACATTGTT
>CALHUZ010000551.1 GCA_938039305.1 uncultured Saprospiraceae bacterium | reverse complement strand
AATTTTGCTCAAACAAATAGACAAGCAATTTAAAACTCCCATATAGCTATTTACTTATGCTAAATATGTAAATTCCCATTGTTGACAATATGATCCCAACGGAGTGAAAGGAAAATTGTTCAAACTCGAGGACTTATTTGTTCAAATTCATGGGTGAAGCACATTCTTAATATCTTAAGAAGACAAGGGATTAGATAGTCAATGGTTATTGCTGATCGCTGGAGTCTTACATCCAAAATATCCGAGGGTTACTGAGCAAATGCTCATTGTTCTTATATTGCTCGAATTCCTCCATGTTAAATCGATACAGCCAAGCACCTTTCTTCGAGGTACTTTTATCCTTCTCATTTAGTTTCTCTAATATACCCAGGGACAGTACCTTTTTTCGGAAGTTTCTATTATCCAAAGTCCTTTCGAATATCGAATCATAGACTTTTTTTAGCTCGGGGAGGGTAAACTTATCTGACAGAAGTTCAAATCCGATTGGAATTTGCTTCGCTTTATCCTTCAATTTATTTTTAGCCTCATTGACCATTTGATTATGATCCAAAATGAGCTCTGGAATTTCTTCAAATGTAAACCACTTACCCTGAAATGACTCAACCACATTCAACTCGTGGTCTTTGAGTGGTATAAGTGCGTAGTGACCTATCGAGATGACTCTTCCTCCAGGATCTCTATCACTTTTCCCATAGCAGCGGAATTGCTCAAGAAAAATATTCTCAAGCCCCACCAAATCACGAAGCACGCGATTCACACCATCTTCGATATTTTCATTATTCTTAATAAAGCCCCCGATCAAGGACCAACAATATTTTAGAGGCTCAACTTGTCTCTTGAAAAGCAACAGTTTGATTTGCTCACCATCAAAGCCAAATATGACGCAATCAACAGCGACGTGATGACTTGCTGCATGCGAATAATATGGTGAACCAGAATTCATTCCACTATTCATTAATTCTCAATCTTCATAATCGATTCGAACAAAGGCGTTTCATCTTTGTAAAGCTCAGTGATTTAGAGTGGTATTTTTTCTACCTAATTTTAAACACATCAACTAAAAGATAACGCTGAGACAGGCATAAGCCATATAACATTCGTACTATTAATAACTATATTTCATGAAATTGAATCGAATGGCAAGTGATAAGATGCTCAGCAACCGACTTTTTTCCTTAGATGTATTTCGAGGTCTAATCATGTTTTTACTGATAGCAGAAGCTGCAGGTTTTCATCATAGCTTTTCAGAATTAGTAAGTGGTAATGCTCTCTTTGAACCCATCGCACTTCAATTGCATCATCATCCTTGGCATGGGTTACGATTCTGGGATTTGATACAACCATTCTTTATGTTTATCGTAGGAGTTGCGATGCCTTTCTCTTTAGGGAAAAGATTGGCACAAGGGAAGGGATCCTTGGTCTCTCGACATATCTTAAAAAGGTGCTTTTTGCTTTTTAGTTTTGGTGTGTTACTTCATTGTGTTTATAGCCATGCATTAGTTTGGGAATTATGGAATGTCTTAGTTCAGTTAGCTTTTACGATTCTTATTGCATATTTATTAATGAGCATGCCACACAAAGTTCAATTGGCAGCGTCTTTCGCTTTATTACTTTTAATCGAGATTTTGTATCGACTATACAATCCAGAGGATCCTTTTAATCAAGGTGAGAGCTTTGGATCTTGGTTTGACATGTTAGCCATGGGCAAGATTAACTCAGGGGGTTGGGTAACTATTAACTTTATCCCAACTGCTGCTCACACGATATGGGGAGTTGTTTGTGGGCAGATACTTCTTTCTAAAAAATATGAAAAGAGCAAGATTATAGTCCTTGTGGTAGGTGGGGCAATATTTCTCATTCTTGGTTTTATACTCGACATTCTTAATATCACACCAATAGTAAAACGTATAGCTACATCATCTTTTACCTTAGCTTCGGGTGGATTCTGTTTGTTGACTTTAGCTTTACTTTATTGGTGGATTGATGTAAAAGGAAACAAGACAAGTTGGATGAAAGTATTTAGTGTTGTTGGCACCAATTCTATTTTCATTTATCTATTTGCAGAAACTGTTGGAGTACAATGGGTGAGAGGATTTGGAGAGATTTTTACGAAAGGAATACTATCGCCTATTGGCATTTCTACAGAGTGGGTTTCGGTAATTAATTCTCTATTTGTTCTCTTTATCTTTTGGTACATTACTTACTTTCTAGACAAGAAAAATATTTATTTCAAAGTTTAAAAATGATCATCGTATAATCATCTTTTATATATCGCTCCGTCTTTCATTATAAAATTGACATTTCTCAATTTAGAAATATCTTTTGAAGGATTTCCCCAGACTGATATCATGTCAGCTTTCATTCCTTTCTTTAAGCGACCACGATCACTCAATCCAAGTAAATCAGCATTTATAGAAGTGATATTCTTGAGCACTTGCTCATCAGTCATACCGTAAGCCACCATCATTTCAAATTCCCTTACATTATCTCCATGCGGAAATACGCCAACATCACCCCCTGCTATAATATCCACTCCGACTTCAAGAGCTAATACAAAACTCTTTTTCTTATTTGTAATTCTCTCAGGTTCTGGATCAACGCCCTTCTTCCATCCCCTATATTGCATAATGGCATCTCCGGCCGCAAGTGTCGGACACAAAGCCACAGTATGCTTCTTCATTAATTCAAATACTTCTCTCGTTCCGCCGTCTCCATGTTCTATAGTGGACACTCCAGCTACCGTTGCTCTTCGCATACCTTCTTCTGTAGCAGCATGTGCTGCAACTGGTCTACCACTGCTATTAGCTATCTCAACAATTGTTTTTAACTCATCAATTGTAAAAGTGGACATCGCTTCACCATTTGGACCCCATCTATAGTCAGCATAGACTTTTATAATATCTGCCCCTCCTCCGATCTGTCTTCGAACCTCAGCGACTAAATCATCATAACCATCTGCTTCATTAGCTCCTAATGGAACCGTCACATGATCTGCAAATCCTTTTGGACCATAGCTGCCTGTTGCTACTATCGCAGGTCCGGCTACTAGAAGATGAGGTCCTATGATTACACCTTTCTCGACACTCTTTTTTAATCCAATATCAAGATAGCCAGCTCCTTCAGAACCTAAATCTCTCATAGTCGTGACACCTGCAAGCAGTGATGACTTTAAGTGATTACCAGCTCTAAGTGCCCTTTCGGCAAATGTTTCTTTCAAGACTTGATCGTTCCAAGAGGTCTCATTATATGGATGTAGCAATATATGAGAATGTCCTTCTATCATACCAGGCATCAAGAATTGGTCTTTTAAAAGTATAATTTCCGCATCCTTTGGTATTTCAACATTTGCATCAGAACCGATGTCATAAATCAAGCCATCTTTTATAACAACTACCCAATTGTTTTGAACGCCCTCACCATCAAATAATTGATCAGCTTTTATCACAATTACTTCTGACTGCGACATCAAATTAAACTGAGGCAATAGAATGATCAGCACTGTGAATATAAATGCCTTGTAATATCTTTTAGTCATGACTTTCTTCTTCTAATACTTCCCAAAACTCTAATGCTCTTCTTGTATGTGGGATACAGATAGAACCACCTACTAGGTTAGCAACCATAAAAAGGTCAAATAGCTCATCCTTAGTTACCCCTGTCTGAAAACAAGTTTCGATATGATATCTGATACAATCATCACACCTTAACACCATTGAAGACACAAGCCCTAAAAGTTCCTTAGTTTTTACGTCAAGTGCACCAGGCTTGTAAGCGTTCGTATCTAAATTGAAAAAGCGATTTAAGTTTTTATGGCCATGTGATGCCATCTTTTCGTTCATCATAGAACGATATTCGTTGAATTCTTTTACTTGACTCATATCTGATTGTATTTAGTCTGTCTCCAAAGGGATCTTATCATTTTAATAATAAGAGCAAACGCTCCCGCAAAACAAGTAACACCTGCAATTACATATTCAATTCTGATGTATTTCATAAACCAGTTCTGTTGATCTACAGGAAGATGGGTCAGAATATTCTGCAGACCCTCCTGATCACAATACTCTAAAAATGAGTGCAACCCTTCCAAGATGGGAAAGAATAGGATTGGTACTATGAGAATCATTAGAATCTTAAAGGGCTTCGACCAAGCCAAGGGATGGTGTTGTAAAGTGAAGATGTATCTCACTAACGTTATCCCAGCTATGAGATAGACGATATTGAAAGTCATCCAAGGGAATTCTATTTTGGCTTGGATGATAGGCAACATGATCAGACCAGACAGAACTATGGTAGCTAACCACCAGATCAGTTCTATGCTCCACTTTTTAGATTGTATTGACATATGTGCTAATATAGCTATGTCTTATCCAGATCCATAGAGCGGACATTAAGGAATACTAATTAAACTGGTATTAGATTTCATGAAGAGATAACAGAACTATTTTCATCGGATATGTAATGGGGCTACTAAATGACAATCAAATACGACTTTAGTCATTTAGAAAACGGTCTTCTTAAACGAAAAAAACCTTGCTGAAATGAATCAACAAGGTTTTATTTAAGCTGGCAACGACCTACTCTCCCACCGTAGCAGTACCATCGGCGCTGAGGGGCTTAACTTCTCTGTTCGAAATGGTAAGAGGTGGTGCCCCCTCGCTATAACCACCATTCTCTTTTGTCTGACTTGTTCCACAATTCTATTTCATAAAATTGTAGTCTCAGTTAGACCTTTTTTCTTGTTTGGTCATAACAAGGAACTGGAAAGATTTCTTGTAATATTTTTCTTAGAGATAAATTGTCTCAATCACGCAAAAGCGTTTTTCTTATAAAAAAGGAAGCGATAGGGCAATTAGTACGACTCGGCTACATGCATTACTGCACTTCGACCTGTCGCCTATCAACCCAGTAGTCTTCTGGG
>CALHUZ010000550.1 GCA_938039305.1 uncultured Saprospiraceae bacterium | reverse complement strand
TGTAGATGAGGATTGCCTTTAGCGTCACGCTCTATTTGAGTATAGACGATTTGAATTTCATACTCTGTACTATCGATCTTTTGCTTTAGCTGTGCGGGTATTCCTTTGATGGCCTCCTGAAGAGGATCAATGTTTTCCTTGTTGTTTTCGCAACTGAAACAAAGAGTACAAATACTAAGAAGGAGTATCTTAAATGCAGGTCTCACACGGCTAACTTATGGACTTAACTTCAGTATACCAAAAGTGCTGAGTATAGCCACAATAACCATGATGATCAGGATGCCGTATGCCCAATATTGCGCTTGCTTATACTTAGAAGCAAATTCGGCTGTGACATAACCTCCAACAGCTTGCCCAGCGCCTATCGTTAGGCCTACTCTCCAGTCGATTAATCCGTTATAATGAAACATGGCAACTGCTATGATTGTATATACTGCAACGATAACTGTCTTTAGGGCATTCGCTTTTATGAGGTTGTACTTTAATATCAGAACGGTGACAATAAGAAATACAATGCCCATGCCCATCTGAATGAATCCACCATAAAAACCTAAGCCGAAAAACAATGGGAGTGCAAGTGGGTGATTTAATTTTTCAATCTTGACATCATGAAGCCATCTCTTCGGATTGATCAATATGACGAAGAGCATGACGACCAGAAGATATTTGAATACAGCCTTGAAAGCTTCATTAGAAATATTGATTGCTACAAGCACTCCAACTATAGCTCCGACAGTTGTGACGATGATGGGCCATTTACTTTTTAGAAGATCTATCTTTTTGTTCTTTATGAATGAAGCACTTGAGCTCATCGACTGCATTAAGACGCCGACTCGGTTGGTTCCATTGGCTACATTTGGCGGAAGCCCCATCAACTCTGTCATGATGCTCAAGGTGATGGCTGATCCGTTGCCAGCGAGGGTGTTGACGATACCTGCTATAAATCCACCTATGACGGCTATGATGATTGTGCCAGTATCAAGTTGCATCGCCAGTTATCTCTTGACACAACTCTATAAGCACTCCATTAGATGATTTGGGGTGCACAAAGCATATGAGTTTGTTGTCAGCACCTTTTTTAGGTTCATCGCTAAGAAGTCTAAAGCCTTCATCTTTGAGGCGCTTCATCTCAGCAACAATATCAGGTACATCAAATGCAATGTGATGCAACCCTTCACCTCGCTTCTCTATAAATTTAGAAATAGCACTCTCAGGATTGTCTGATTGTATGAGTTCGATTTTGTTAGGCCCAACACGGAAGAAAGAGGTTGTGACATGTTCTGAATGCACGTCCTCGTGCTTATAAGAAGGAACACCAAGAAGTTGTTCGTAAATATTATCTGCTTGCTTTAAGTTTTTGACGGCGATGCCAATGTGCTCTATCTTTCTCATTCGATTATAATCTCGATGTCAAGATAGCGACTCAGTCCATTTCGCAACCTATATGTTCTACGAAAAGTAGAGGAAAGTCTATTTCTTATTTACAAAACCATAGCAGAAGATCTCTACTACAGCATCAGCGTACCTCTCGATTACTTCTTCGTCAAAAGTCTCGATGTCGTATAAGTGCTTATTCAAAAATGGATTAGAGAAGAAGCTACTCGCCATACCAAGAAGTATACTCGGTTGAAATTCTTTATCTATCGATTTTACATTACCCAGTTTGCGCTGTTTCTTGAATAGCTCTCCTGTTAAGTTGAATAATGGATAGATGAGTGTATTCATGATCCATTCACTTCTTTCAGAGTGCTCATCCATCTCTTGAGCTATGATCTTTGGAAAGGCTGGATACTTAGCGTAAAAATGAACCAATTGTCTGACTACAACTTTGATCATCTGTATGCCATCCAGATCTTTGTGGATTTTTTTGGACTGCTCGAACTGAGCTATAAATTCATTTGCAAGTCTCTTAATAGATGCTTTCCAAAGTTCTTCTTTGTTACCGAAGTAGTAGTGGATCAGTGAGCGAGCAACCCCAGCTTTTTTAGTGATCTCAGTAGTCGTCGTACCAGAGTATCCTTTCTCAGCAAAAACATTAACTGCGACATCACATAGATGTTCGATATTGATTTCTGCATCGGCAGTAGGACGACCAGGTTTTCTTTTGACAACTGAGTTCGCTGATTTTACCTGACGCGTTTTAGGCTCTGTTATTAGTGAATCCATAGTCCAAATATAATGTTATTGGCGTAAGTGCCAAATATTACCAAATATGCGGCATTTGTGGCAATTACTCAAGTTTTTAGGAACATATGATGTAGCGTTGGTGATAGAAAATACCATTGATCCCTATCAATATTAACTTTATTGGCTTATATTTGAGGGCTTCTCAATTGGCATTTATGCCAATAAGAGAAGGGAATACAAAAGTGAATTGAGCTCTTATTAATGGGCTTTAGCCACTAATTAACACTATTGACTAATATAAATAAAGCATAAAATTTATCAGTTATGGAAGCTTATATCTATGATGCCATTCGAACCGTAAGAGGTAAAGGCAGCAAAAAGGGATCACTTAATACAGTGACGCCGACTCATTTAGTGACTCAATGCTTAACAGACTTAAGGGATAAGCATGGCTTTGACCCTGAACTCGTTGAAGACGTCATCCTCGGATGCGTAACTCAGGTGATGGATCAAGGAGCCAACATCGCTAAGACTGCAGCACAGCAGTCCGGATATGGAGATCACCTATGTGGTGTGACACTCAATAGATTCTGTGGATCAGGACTTGAGTCAATCAATCAAGCTGCAGCATATGTTAAGTCAGGCTTCTCAGAGTTATTGATTGCTGGTGGTGTAGAGAGCATGTCAAGAGTAAAGATGGGTTCTGATGGCGGGGCATTGATGATGGATCCTGCCGTGGCATTGCCAGGGCACGCGATACCTCAAGGGGTTTCTGCAGATCTGATAGCATCTAAGTATGGATTCAGTCGTAATGATGTAGATATTTTCGCTGCAGAGTCTCAAAGAAGAGCACTTGCAGCTGAGCAGGCAGGTTACTTCAAGTCACGTGTCAATGTGAGAGACATCAATGGATTGACGATGTTAGACAAAGACGAAAATGTCAGAGCTGGTACTACAGTAGAAAGCTTATCAACTCTTCAGCCTGCTTTTGCAATGATTGGTGAGATGGGTGGATTTGATGCTGTGGCACTTGATAAGTATCCAGAAGTAGAATTTATAGATCACGTACACCATGCAGGAAACTCTTCTGCTATAGTAGATGGAGCGTCATTGGCGCTTGTTGGAAGTGAAGCGGTCGGAGCCAAATTAGGCCTTAAGCCAAGAGCAAAGATCACATCAGTAGGTGTGATGGGAACTGATCCAACGATGATGCTTACAGGTATCGCACCAGCATGTCGCAAGGCATTGACTAAAGTGGGAATGAGTGTAAGTGATATAGACCTTTGGGAGATCAATGAAGCTTTTGCAGTTGTGCCATTGCGTGCGATGCAAGACTTAGGTGTTCCTCATGACAGAGTTAATGTGAACGGTGGAGCGATTGCTTTAGGACACCCGTTAGGATCAACAGGATGTATGTTGATGGGTACTGTCATTGACGAATTAGAAAGACAAGGAAAGGGTACTGGACTTGTGACTCTTTGTATCGGTGGTGGTATGGGTATCGCTACGATTATAGAAAGAGTATAATTAGAAAGCCAATTAGATAATTAGAAAAGATAGATATAAATGTCGTTTAAAAATAAAATCCTTTCCTACGAAGTAGATGCAGATGGTGTTGGTTTGATCACCATAAATATGGAAGATCACCCAGCTAATTTATTTAGTCCGGACTTCATGGAAACGTTTTTTGATATCACTGCCCAAGCTGTCGCTGATGCAAATGTAAAAGGTGTAGTTGTAACATCTTCCCGAAGAATGTTCATGGCAGGTGCGGATCTTAAGATGTTAGAAAAGCCTATCGAGGATGCAGATGCATTCTATCAGAACGCTCTCAAGATGCATCGCAACATGAGAGATATAGAGACTGGAGGAAAGCCATTTGTAGCAGCGATCAATGGTCATGCTTTAGGTGGAGGATTAGAGGTTTGTCTTGCTTGCCATCACAGAATAGCTGTGGATGATAAGAAGATTAAAATTGGATTTCCAGAAATCAAGGTTGGCCTTTTCCCAGGCGGGGGAGGAACGATTAAGGCGCCTTATCTGATGGGTATTCAGCCAGCGATGATGGCTATACTTCAAGGAACTAGCTTCACTCCTGCAAAAGCAAAGTCAGCAGGATTAGTACATGATCTTGTTACTAGTCAAGAAGAGTTAGTACCTGCAGCGAAAAAGTGGATTCTTGAAACACCTAACGCAGTACAGCCTTGGGATGATAGAAAGCATAAGATTCCAGGGGGTGGACTTTTCACTCCAAATGGTGTTCAAACCATGGTAGGTGGAATTGGAAACGTTAGAAAATTGACACACGGTAATTATCCTTCAGCAGGAGCAATTCTAAGTGTCATTCATGATAGTATCCAAGTGAAGTTTGATCGTGCGACTGAAATCGAAGCAAGGTATTTCACGAAGATGGTTATGTCTAAGGAAGCTAAGAACATGATTCGCACAGGCTTCTTTGCCATCCAAGATGCAAGCAAAGGAAAAGCAAAGCCAGCAGGATACGATAAGTATGAAATTAAAAAAGTAGGAATCTTAGGAGCTGGTATGATGGGTGCAGGTATCGCATATGTGTCAGCTATGTCTGGTATGGATGTAGTACTTAAAGATGTGACGATGGAAGGCGCCGAGAAAGGCAAGTCTTACAGCACCGCGCTTTTGAAAAAGAGAGTCAGTCGTGGTAAAATGACGCAAGAGAAAGCAGACGTAACTCTTGCAAGAATACATGCTACCGATGATCCTAATGCAGTGAAAGGTTGCGATATGGTGATTGAAGCAGTATTTGAAAATCCAGAATTGAAAGCTAAGGTTACTGCTCAGACAGAAGCGGTCCTTGAAGCTGATAAAGTATATGCTTCTAATACGTCGACGATTCCAATTACGCTACTTGCAAAAGCATCGGAGCGTCCAGAGAATTTTATAGGTATACATTTCTTCTCTCCAGTAGATAAGATGCCTCTTGTAGAGATCATCGTAGGAGAAAAAACAAATGATAGAGCTATTGCAGCAGCTATCGATTATGTTGTCTCAATTAGAAAGACGCCAATCGTAGTTAATGACAGCAGAGGGTTTTTCACTTCAAGAACTTTTGGAACATATTGTTCAGAAGGAATCTTTATGCTTGAAGAGGGTGTCCCAGCAGCGATGATTGAAAATGTTGCAAAGACGAAAGGAATGCCTGTTGGTCCGCTTGCTGTAACTGATGAAGTATCACTTACTTTAGGTAAGTTGGTTTATGAAAGTGACCCGACACCAGATAAGCATCCAGCACTAACGAGATCTTATAACATAAGTAAGATGCTCATAGATGATCACGGTCGTCATGGTAAGAAGAACGGCAAAGGGTTTTACGACTATCCAGAAAAAGGAAAGAAAAGACTCTGGCCAGAATTGAAGAATCTCTTCAAGTCAGATGTTGATACTTTAGATAAAGAGACAGTTGGTAAGCGCCTATTGCATAGAATGGCTTTAGAGACATTCAGATGTCTTGATGAAGGTGTTCTTACATCATCTAAGGATGGAGATATAGGAAGTATCATGGGTTTTGGATTTCCGATCTATACAGGAGGTGCATTATCATATATCGACTATGTTGGAATTGATACTTTTATATCGGAGTGCGACGACTTCACTAAGAGATTTGGTGATAGATTCTCAGTACCTGACAGCCTTAGGTCTTATGCGAAGGAAGGTAAGTCTATACATGAGTATGGCAAGAAAGCTCTTGGGAAATCAGAGATAAAAGCAATGCTTGAAGTTGACTTAGTAGCATATGCTAATTCAATCGGCATATCAGCTTCAGTCGATGATCTAAAGAAAGATACTTTAGAGAAGGTCTATGCCAAGTTAGGATATTAGAAATTATAGCATGAAAAACCGAAAGGCCTGTGGTATTATTGCAGGCCTTTTTAGTTTCTAATATTTTCTATGAAGAAAGTCTCATACGTATTATTGATATTCTTACTACTGATCTTATTTGTAGGAGTATTCGCTTTTATAAATCAAGATAAGCTGGTAGACAGATTTATCAGTCGACAGTCCGATGCTGTTAGCTTTCGTTATGAGCTACTGGATATGGATGGAACTATTAAATTAGTCACAGTTGGTACTGGTTCTCCTTTGCCTGGAGATCGTGTGAGATCTTGCAATGCAGTTTTTGTAGGAGGTAAGTTTTTCGTTTTTGATGTAGGGCCAGGTGCTAGTAGGGCTATAGAAAGCCTTAGGCTTCCATTGGACAGGCTTGAAGGTATCTTTATCACGCATTGGCACGCAGATCACTATATGGATCTTCCGGAGTTGATCAATCGCAGTTGGTTGATGAATAGAACTAACGATCTTCATCTTTATGGACCTGATCCACTTGACACTATTGTAAATGGAATGAGGCAGTTCCTTGAAGTTGAAAATCACTTCAGGTTAGATCATCACGGCCCTGAGATTATCGATATAGATCTGGGACTTCCTATAAGTCATCTCATCACTCTTGATGCAGAAGGTTATAGTAAAGTGTATGATCGTGATGGGGTTGTGATAGAAGCCTTTGGAGTGAATCATGAGCCGATACATCCTGCGCTAGGATATCGCATAAGTTATAAAGGCAAGTCGCTTGTGATCAGTGGTGATACGAAACGTTCTGATCAAGTGATCAAATATGCAAAAGGAGCAGATATATTACTCCATGAAGCTCTTGGTTTTGATCTGATTAAAAGAGCCATTGTCATCCAAGAAGAAAAAGGAAATAAAAGGAATGCTACAATTTTGACTGATATATTAGACTATCATACAAGTCCAAAAGAAGCAGCTGAAGTAGCTGCCGCAGCTGGAGTTAAAAAATTAATATTGACACATCTTGGCCCTGCTCCAGAGAATCCAATCAGCAGAAGATTCTATGCGACTGACTTAGAAGATATATATGAAGGCTCAGTGCTTTTAGCAGAAGATGGAGACATTTATACAATTGAATAAAAGAACAAATAGGATATCATGACAAGAATCAAATCATTGTTTAATCTGGAAGGGAAAGTTGCAATTGTAACTGGTGCCAGTAAAGGGATTGGAGAGGCTATGGCCAGAGGTCTTGCAGAACATGGAGCCAGTGTTGTCATCAGTAGTCGCAAGCAAGAGGCAGTGGAAGAAGTAGCTGAAGCATTCAAAGCAGATGGATTAGAGGCGGTAGGAATAGCATGTCATGTTGCACAAGAAGCGCAAAGAGTTAATCTAATAGAAAAGACAATCGAAAAGTACGGTCGCATAGATTGTATCATCAATAATGCAGGAACTAACCCATACTTTGGCCCTATAGAACAGATGCCACAAGCTGCATACCAAAAGACAATGGACATCAACCTGAACGCTCCTATGGAGTTAAGCAAGTTAGCTTACCTTCATATGAGAGCTGTCGGTGGTGGAAGTGTGATCCATATAAGTTCTATAGAAGGACTTCATGCTACTGCTGGATTTGCTGCTTATAATCTCAGTAAAGCTGCTCTGGTCATGTTAGCACAAAATCAAGCAGCAGAGTGGGGTAAGGACAATATCAGAGTGAATGTAATCTGCCCTGGATTAGTAAAAACAAAACTCAGCACTGCTCTATGGGCAGATGAAGATAATTTGAAAAGATTCCAATCTAAGATACCTCTTGGTAGAATGGCTATGCCAGACGAGATGGCGGGACTTGCTGTTTTCTTAGCCAGTGATGCATCTTCATATATGACAGGTTCAACCCTGGTTAATGATGGAGGTATCTTACATGCTCCAGTGTTGACTTAAAAATAATTCTCACCGATAGTTCGAATATATAAATTAGAAAAAATGGAACTTCATAGCTTCTCTTTAGAAATTAGAAATCACGTAGCTCACCTTAATTTTAATAGACCCGAAAAATCAAATTCTTTACACGATGCTGCATGGAAAGAGATGAAGGCTGTCTTTGAGCATTTGGATGACAATCCTGAAGTGCGTGTAGTTTTACTTGGAGGTGCTGGAAAAAACTTTTGCGCAGGTATAGACCTATCTATGCTTATGGATGTGAGTCGACATGATCATATCACTTGCGAAGGACGGAAGCGTGAAGAGATGAGAAAGGTCATATACCATCTTCAAGATTGTATCACAGCTATAGAGAAATGCAGAAAGCCAGTCATCGCTGCAGTACAAAGAGCATGTATAGGAGGAGGAGTGGATATCGTATCCGCTTGTGATATAAGATACTGCACTGATGATGCTTTCTTCTGTATTAAGGAGGTAGATATGGGGCTCGTCGCTGATATAGGAACGATGCAAAGACTTCCTAAAGTTATAGGTTCAGGTATGATGGCAGAGATGGCTTATACTGGTCGTAATGTCTATGGCCCAGAAGCAAAAGAGATAGGTCTTACTAATAAGTCATACGCCTCTAAAGAAGAGATGCTTGCAGCAGTGACTGAGATCGCTGAGACGATTGCAGCTAAGTCACCGATTGTGATAAGAGGAACTAAGGAGATGCTTCTTTATACAAGAGATCATACAGTAGATGAGTCTCTAAAATATATGGGTACTTTCAATGCTGCCTATCTAATGTCTGATGATCTTAAGGAGTCATTCATGTCTCAAATGGCTAAAAAGAAACCGAACTATCAGAATTAAAACTACTCCTCTTTAATTTTCTTTGTGACATTTAGGAAGGCTAACAAGTACTTCCTTTTTCATCTTGTCATACACTTTGATCCTCGATCACATAGTAGTTTAGATATTTTCCTACAGTTATAAATCGAACCATAGCACTTATCAATTACCTCCTCTGCTTCATTGTGGGAACAACTAATTTGTATTCAAATTATATTTCCATGAAACATATTTTATTTGTCCTTTGCTTACTTACCATGGTTTTATTTCAAAGTTCATGCGAGCATGAAGATGACAGTTTTGCTGATATGGAGGAAGGGATCTACGTAAGAGGCGCTCCTTCCATCCTTTTTAGTTATAATGTTTTTGATATAAATAATAATACAACGACAAGTTGGCTTATTGATGACGAAGGTGAAGTAAGAAAGTTAGAGAATGGCTTTAGCAATGTGTATCATGATAAAAGCATGGGCTTTCGTGATTTAATTAATATGAAGAGTGAGTCAATTAAAACAGCTACCTCTGTTAATAAAAAAGAGTTAGTCGACAATCAGTATAAACTGAATGAAATTGAATCTCTTAATCGACAAAATTCGGAGTTGAAAAACATAACTACCATTTATGGATATTTTTATCGCAGAATAAATTCTAGTACTTCTAATGGTACTTGTAGCTGTTCAAGTTCAATTCCGCTAACCGACCGATTTGAATATAGCCTACTTCAGCAAAAAGTGGAAGATGACATAACAACGGTAACCGAAGCAGCTGAAATTATTGAATGGATTGAGTCTTTGAATTTGGAGGCTCTTTGATACTGGTTTCAATTTCAATTTTTCAGAAGTCAAAGAGATAGGATTATCTTTTTATATTATAGAAGAGAAGTTGCCGAGTCATTATTCTCATTGATTCTGATTTTATGTAGTATGAGCATGCCTATTTGCTCCGCTTTGGCTTTGGCAAGTTCAGTCACTACTCCCTCATGACTCTGTTCTAGGTTCTTTCTCCAGATTGATAGCCACCTTTCCAGATGACTTTCATCAATTTTCATTTTTCGACTTAGCTCGATGTGTTTAAGCATTGGGTTGCCTTGGTATGTATGATCACCGAGTAGAATGGAAGACCAGAAGCTAATGATGACCGGCAAGTGTACTTTAAAGTCTAATGAGACGACTTCCGTAAAAAACAACCCAACTCGATCATCCTTGATCAAGTCGTCATAAAATTGATGCACTACAGACTCAACGTCTGCGCGGGTTTCGATATCTCTTCTTTTTTTAACAAAATCTTTTTTCATAGGATGAGTACAAAGGTAGAATTCGATTCTTTAAGGTGTGTATATCAAATTATTAATCCCGAGAGATTGCCGTTAAATACAACATTGGACATCAGGCTTAGCAATCACTTGGACCAAAAATTTTAATCATGAATAGTTTTTTGAAATTGAGTTTTGTTATTTTTTTGGCATTTGTTTCAGCAGGCCTGATGACATCTTGTAGTGATACAGATGAGAGCCTCGTAAGTGTGGAAGACTTCGTAGGAGCGTCAGTTTTTTCTTTAGAAAGCCAAGGTAAGATTGGTAGGGGAGGATGTTTTGAGTTTGTATTCCCAGTGACTATAATATTACCAGATGGAGAGAGTGCAAGCGTTGAAGACTATGATAGTCTTAAGGAGACCATTAAAGCATGGAAAGAGGCTAATCCTGATAGTGAAGAAAGGCCAACATTTGGATTCCCACTTGAAGTCACTTCAGAAGATGGTGAAATCGCTTCGATTGCTGACTTAGATGAGTTGAAAGAACTACGCAAAACATGTAGAAGACAGCGTCATGACGGACGTTGGAGTCCAGGGAGAAAATTCAAGGATGCTTGTTTTGATATTGTATATCCACTAACGATTTCTTTCCCTAATGGATCACAACTGGAAGCAGCAAATGCTGTGACTCTTAAGGAAGCGATACGAGCTTGGAAGGAGACAGTTGAAAATCCTGAAGGCAGACCTATGTTAGTATTTCCTATCACTGTCTCGTATGAAGATGGAACTGAAGTATCCGTTGCAGATAGAGAAGCACTTAAAGATTTAAAAGATCAGTGTGATGATGGTGAATAAAATCATCCATCACAAAAGCGTCTAAAAGTTAGTCCTGATAGATGTTGTTAAGCCCACGCATATATATGATGCGTGGGCTTTTGTATTTTTAATGCATGAAGTGGTTACATCTTACTATCAGCATCTTGTTTCTTGTATTTGCCATCGTCCAGTGGAATGATCCGGACGCCATGAAGTGGATCGTCATGTATACAATCGTCTCTGCTATAGCATTTTTGGCCTTCAGAGGGAAGCACTTTTTGTGGCTGAATGCTTTGATTGGTGGCTTTTTGATATTCTTTTTAGGCCTTTATATTCCAGATGTCAAAGCTTGGTTTAATGATGGGATGCCCAATATTGCTGATTCTATGCAGGCATCTTCACCTTATATCGAGTTGGTCAGAGAGTTTTTTGGTCTGTTCATCTCTCTTATTGCTATGACCTTCTATCTTGTAATTTCAAAAAAGAAGCAGTCATGAAAAGTTTATTTAGCATAATCCTATTGGCATGTACTCTTTGTCTTTCTGCCCAAGATCGACAAGAAGGGTATTTCAGCTTTGTCTGGGATGAAGAGAAAGGGACAATTACTTTGGAGATTCCAAAGGATCGAATCGGAGAAGAGTTCTTATATGTTGCATCCCTTTCAGCAGGAATCGGATCTAATGATATAGGATTAGATAGGGGACAATTGGGTCAAGATCGAGTAGTGAAGTTTGAGAAGATCGGACCTAAGATTTTAATGGTCCAGCCAAATCAAGATTTTAGAGCTGTAAGTGACAACGACTTAGAAAGAAGATCAGTAGAAGAAGCCTTTGCACAATCAGTGATCTGGGGTTTTACAATTGTAAAATCAGATAATAAAGATGTCTATCAGATAGACATGACTTCATTCTTGATGAATGATATGCATGGTGTTGCTAAGCGACTGAAGAAGTCCAAGCAAGGAACCTTTAAACTTGATAAAACGCGTAGTGCTGTTTGGATGCCACGTACGAAGGCTTTCCCAGACAATACTGAGTTGGATGCTATGCTGACATTTGTAGGAGAGGGTACTGGCAGGTTCATCAGGAGTGTCGCTCCGACAGCAGATGCGATCACAGTAAGACAGCATCATAGTTTTATAAAACTTCCAGATGATAATTATAAGCCACGTGCCTTTCATCCATATGCAGGGCTCAATGCTATAAAGTTTGCAGACTACGCTACACCGATAGAATCACCTCTTGTAAAAAGATATATCGCTCGACATAGATTAGAAAAGAAGAATCCTAATGCTGCAGTCAGTGAAGCCGTTGAGCCAATCATATATTACATGGATCCAGGCTGTCCAGATCCAGTAAAGTCTGCACTAATGGAAGGAGGAAGATGGTGGGATCAAGCATATCAAGCTGCTGGATTTGCGCCTGGGACTTTTCAAGTGAAAGAACTACCTGCAGGTGCCGACATGATGGATGTAAGATACAATGTCATACAGTGGGTCCATAGAAGTACCAGAGGATGGTCATATGGAGCGTCTATTCAAGATCCAAGAACTGGTGAGATTATGAAGGGCCATGTGTCTCTTGGTTCGCTTAGAGTGAGACAGGATTATTTGATTGCTCAGGGCATCCTTTCACCATTTGGCTCGAGCGATACAAATAACCAAGAAATGAAAAATTTGGCTTTAGCCAGATTAAGACAACTTGCTGCACATGAGATAGGACATACCATCGGTCTCGCCCATAACTTTGCTTCAAGTGTCAATGACAGAGCTTCTGTGATGGACTATCCGCATCCATATATAGAACTGACGAATGATGGTAAAATAGATTTAAGCAAGGCGTACGACACTAAGATAGGAGAGTGGGATAAGGTAACCATCACTTATGGATATGCACAATTTCCAGAAGGAGCAGATGAGGAAAAGGAACTGGAAGAGATTCTGATGAAAGCACAGAAAGCGGGATACAAGTTTATCTCTGATTCTGACGCACGTCCGACTGGAGGAGCTAACCCTGATGCACATTTATGGGATAATGGTACAGATGTCACAGCAGAGTTGAATCGTATGATGACGCTCAGGGCAAATGCACTAAAAAGATTTGGTGAAGCTTCCATAACGAATGGAACGCCAATGTCTGAACTTGAAAAAGTATTGGTACCTCTTTATCTCATGCATCGATATCAGATGGAAGGTGTGGCCAAGTTGATCGGAGGATTAGAATATGAGTACTATGTCAAAGGAGATTCATATGATCATAAGGTGAAACCAGTTTCCCTTGACAAGCAAGGCCAGGCAACAAGGTCTATACTAAGTACTGTTTTAGCACCTCAGCTTGCACTACCTGATCACATAGTAGAATTGATTCCGCCTACAGCTTTTGGCTATAGCCGTGATCGAGAGACTTTCAAAGGAAGAACTCAATTGGCATTTGATGCCTTGGCCCCCGCTGAGTCATATGCTCATATGGTCTTCTCTATGCTTTTACATAAAGATCGGTTATCGCGCATCCATAGACACAGCACGGCTCATGGTCATCCTATGAAGTTGTCTGAATATCTCAATCAACTAACAGCTACTATATATGGTCAGCAATCTGTAGATGCTCATCATAGTGCTTTAGAAGACATTGTCAAAAATGTAATGACGACTCATCTGCTTAATGCCTCACATGGCAAGGATGTAGATCCTCTTGTTGCCGCTGCAGTGAGATCAAGTCTCACAGCTGTCAAGAAAAAATATCTAAATAATGATGCTGCACTTTCATCTTATCTGAATCATGTCATTGATAAGGGATTGGACAATCCAGCAGAGATTGTTATTCCAGAACTCATGAAGTTGCCTCCGGGATCTCCGATCGGATGTGATGCGGGCTTGTAGTCATTCACTTTAGAGTAATCATAAAACGAAAAAAGGCACTTCAATTTGAAGCGCCTTTTTTCGTTTTATGAAGTATAGTATATTACTTCAACTGATCTCCATATGTCTTCCAAGTTCCAGCATCTTCATCAAAATCATTCATGAAGTACATCTGACCGGATTGGCTATCAAAAGCATAGAATGAGTTGCCATTCGCTCTGCCTGTTGCAGTGAACTGTAATGCGTTCACACCATTGGAGCGGATCGTTGTTCCATACTTTGTCCAAGCTACAGAAGGCTCTGCACCATCATTACTGAAGTACAACTGTCCAGTCTGACTATCTAAAGCATAGAATGATCTTGAATCAAGTCTTTCTACCACCTGAAATAATAAAGCGCTTCCACCACCTTCTCTTAGTACTGGTCCAAAAGGCTTCCATGAACCTCTTGTTTCTCCATAGTCAAGCATGAAGAACATTTGCCCAGTTTTATTATTCATTGCGTAAAATGCAGATCCATCAGTTCGTAACTGTGCTGAAAATACTAAGTTACTTGGTGTTACTGTTGATGCTCCGTTGTTTTGAGTACAAGCGATATTGCTCATAGAACAGATGATACCGAATGTCAATAACAATACTAAATTCTTCATTTGTAGTTTCTTTTTTTAAAATATGAACGGCGAATATCTACCATTTAAAATGCCTCTCTCGATTTATTATTTTAACAATACGTAAGAGGTAGGTACAGGGTTAAGACGAAGGGGACTAAGGAAGTAACGGGATAAATTTAGTAGATGATTTTTCATACATATGTATTGTGCTGTTACTAAGGGGATACCGTCTGAAATATGAGATTATACTATTATTTCAAATGTTAAATAAGTTAATAATAGTGACCCTGAAAAGTGTCAGGAGTCTAAAAGTCACTTACAAAAGGAACAAGTCATCTTATTATCGATGATATACTTTTTCCTTTTAAGCATAACTTTTGGTCAGGTTGGACAACTGGCCATACATTAGGTGCCACGACTAACAAGTTGCGGCACCTATTTTTTTTGAGACTTTTTGTCCTTTCCATCGTCTTAATCTTATTATATCATTTCATTAACTAAAAACTTAAGAACATTATGGAAATTCAAGGTTACATCTCTAAGATTATCGAAATGGCCATCGACTATGCACCAAGCATATTGATAGCTGTTGTATCCATTATTATAGGTCTCTGGATCATTGGAAAACTAGTTGGCTTTGCTCGCAAAGTTTTGGATAAGCATTTTGATGAGACATTATCGAGCTTTCTTTGCTCACTTTTGAGCATTGCCCTGAAGGTGATGCTATTTTTCTCGATTGCTGACATAGTAGGTATTTCAACTACTTCTTTCGTTGCCATCATAGCTGCTCTTATGATTGGAGTGGGTATGGCATTTAATGGTACTATCGGTCACTTTGCAAGTGGTGTTATGTTGATGATATTCAAGCCTTTTAAGGTAGGAGACTTAGTAGATATCGGAGGAGGTAATAAGGGAACAGTAGAAGGCATCAACGCTTTCAACACTACATTAGCAACACTCGACAACCAGCGGATCATCATCGCTAATAGCAATGTGACGGGCAATACGATCACTAACATATCAGGACAAGGAGTAGTTGGAGTGGAGATGACGTTTGGTATTGGCTACAATGACAGTATAGATGAAGCTAGAAAGATCATACTTGAAGTCGGAAAGAGCTGTCCACATATCATAAACGAACCTGCTCAAGGTGTTGTAGTTGCAGAATTAGCTGATAGCTCAGTGAATCTTGCTACAAGACCATTTTGTAAAAGTGAGCATTATTGGGATACATTATTCTATATGCAAGAAAATGTAAAGAAGGCACTTGATGCAGCTGGCATCGGCATACCATATCCACAAATGGATGTTCATATGATCAGCTCTAACTAGAGTTTTGGTATTCAAGTAGTAAAAGATAATCGTTTAAAGAGGCGCTGTTAGCAAGACAGCGCCTCTCTCATTTGGTACTTTGTGTCAAGAACCTCAGGTGAATGTTTCCACTTCATTGCACACCTGTTTAGTTATTCGGATATTTGCGCGCTAATAGTGATATATGCCAAAGTATAGTGAGTACCAGAAGTTAGACCTGCCATCGATAGATCAGGAGATTCTTACTTTTTGGAAGGCTGAGAATATATTTGCCAAGAGTATCGAAGAGCGATCTAAGGAAAACTCTTTCGTATTCTATGAAGGCCCTCCTTCAGCCAATGGTAAGCCGGGTATTCACCATGTTATGGCGAGAACAGTCAAGGACTTGTTCTGTAGATATCACACGATGAAAGGCGAGCGCGTAGAGCGTAAAGGTGGATGGGACACACACGGCCTTCCTGTGGAGCTTAAAGTGGAGAAGGAGTTGGGTATCACAAAAGATGATATCGGGACGAAGATCAGCATCGAGGACTATAACAAGGAGTGTCGTGCGGCGGTGATGAAGTTCAAGGAGCTGTGGGATGATCTGACGCTGAAGATGGGTTATTGGGCTGATCTTGACGATCCATACATCACATTTGAGAATGATTACATTGAGTCTGTCTGGAGTCTGCTGAAGCAAATGCATGACGATGGATTGCTGTACAAAGGATATACGGTACAACCTTATTCGCCAGCGGCGGGAACTGGTCTTAGTTCACACGAGCTCAATATGCCAGGTGCCTATAAAGATGTATCGGATACGTCTGCAGTGGCACAGTTTGAACTGATCAATGATGAAAAGTCAGCTAAGGTATTTGAAGGTAATGGCGCTGGATCATTATATATCATAGCTTGGACAACAACACCATGGACACTTCCGTCAAATGTTGCTCTTGCAGTAGGTAAGAAAATCAACTATGTCAAAGTAGCTACATACAATCCATATACTAAGATACCAGTCAATCTAATCTTGGCAGAAGACTTAG
Source organism: uncultured Saprospiraceae bacterium (assembly GCA_938039305.1). Lineage (GTDB taxonomy): Bacteria > Bacteroidota > Bacteroidia > Chitinophagales > Saprospiraceae > JAJRXG01. Next base: position 2,605 of record CALHUZ010000550.1, on the reverse strand, counting down.
TTTCTAAGTGGTTCAAGCCTGAACAAGCGGAGGCTGATTATGAGGCTTTCGATGAAGGAGATAAAATCATTCCTTACAAGGTGATGGGGAACTATACTGGAGCGGATTTGGAAGGTATCAGTTATAATCAACTATTGCCATACGTGCAGCCGGACAACGGTGATGCATTTAAAGTCATCTGTGGTGATTTTGTTTCTACTACTGATGGTACAGGTATCGTTCATATAGCACCTTCATTTGGTGCAGATGATATGAGAGTAGGGAAGAAATATGGGATGGGATCTTTGACGCTCGTAGATAGACAAGGAAAGTTTGTTGATGAGGTGACAGATTTCGCAGGTCGATATGTGAAAGATTATAAAGACGAAGAAGGTTATCGCGACGTCAATATTGATATTTCCATCAAATTAAAAGAAGACAACAAAGCATTCAACGTTCAGAAGTATCAGCACAACTATCCACATTGCTGGAGAACTGATAAGCCTATATTATACTATCCGCTTGATAGCTGGTTTATAAAAGCCTCGGATAAGCGAGAGCGAATGGTAGAGTTGAACAATACTATTAATTGGAAACCAGCACATACTGGAGAAAAGAGATTTGGTAATTGGTTGGAGAATCTTCAAGATTGGAATCTTTCAAGAAGTAGATTCTGGGGAACACCTTTGCCGATATGGAGGAACGATGATGGAAGTGCTGAAACTTGCATCGGAAGTATCGCTCAATTAGAAACTGAAATTAAAAAAGCAAACGAAGCACTTGGATTAAATCAAGAAGTGCCTCAAGATTTGCACAAGCCATATATAGACAATGTTGTTCTTGTTGCTGATGATGGTAGTGAGATGAGACGTGAGAATGATCTGATAGATGTCTGGTTTGATTCTGGAGCGATGCCTTATGCACAATGGCACTATCCAAAGAAGAACGAAGAGGTATTTAAGAATAACTTCCCTGCAGATTTTATCAGTGAAGGAGTAGACCAGACAAGAGGTTGGTTTTATTCGCTACATGCGATTGCAGCAATGACTCAAGACAGTGTCGCTTTTAAAAACGTAGTCAGTACTGGGCTAGTCTTAGACAAGAACGGAGTCAAGATGTCTAAGCGCTTGGGCAATGTCGTAGATCCGTTTGATACACTTGCCACGCATGGAGCAGATCCGACGAGGTGGTATATGATGACGAATGCTCAGCCATGGGACAATTTGAAATTTGATATTGCAGGGATAGAAGAAGTGAAAAGAAAATTCTTCGGTACTCTTTACAATACATATGGCTTCTTTGCGCTCTATGCTAATCTCGATGACTTTACTTTTGAGCAAGCATATGTGCCCCTTAAGAAGCGACCGGAGATAGACAAATGGATCATTTCATTATTGAATTCTTTAGTCGCTGATGTTGATGCTATGTATGCCGCTTACGAACCAACTAATGCTGGTCGTGCGATACAATCATTTGTTGAGGATCACTTGAGTAATTGGTATGTTAGATTATGTCGCAGAAGATTTTGGAAGGGGGATTATTCTCAAGACAAAGTAGCTGCTTATCAGACGTTGTATGAATGTCTTTCTACAGTTTCAAAATTAATGTCTCCTATAGCTCCATTCTTTGGAGATTGGTTATATCGTAATTTGAATTTGGCTTCTGGAAGAGAAGATCATGTCAGTGTACATCTTGCTTTGATACCTGAAGTTGTGACTTCAGCAATTGATAAAGACCTTGAAGAGCGCATGTCATATGCCCAAAGGATTTCTTCTTTGGTTCTTTCTTTAAGAAAGAAAGAGAGCCTCCGAGTGAGACAACCATTACAGAAGATTTTGCTTCCTATTCTTGATGAAAAATTCAAAGACCAAGTTCAGCTAGTTGAGAATTTGATTCTATCAGAAGTCAATATCAAGAGTATAGACTACATCACAGATACAGCAGGAGTTATCAGCAAGCGCATCAAGCCTAACTTTAAAACTTTAGGTAGAAAGCTTGGTAAGAACATGAAAGCTGCGGCTGGTGCCATCGGTACATTGAGCCAAGAGGATATCACTGAGATTGAAAAGTCAGGTGTTTATAATCTAAGTGTTGAAGGAGAAAACTATGAGTTAACTCTTGAGGATTTTGATATCAGTGCAGATGAGATCCCAGGCTGGCAAGTAGCCACTGATGGAGACATCACTGTAGCACTTGATCTTACTATCACTGACGAATTAAAGAGTGAAGGAGTAGCAAGAGAGCTTGTGAACAGAATTCAAAACATCAGAAAGCAAAGTGAGTTTGAAGTAACGGATAGAATCATGGTTCGTCTTACAGGACATAAACTTGTAGAAGATGCTATCGCTTCACACGGGGACTACATTAAAGCTGAAGTATTAGCGGATACGCTTAGTATCGATGATGATATTGAAGGAGAAGATGTTGATCTTATAGATGGGGTGACTATTAAGTTGAGGGTGGCTAGATAAGTGTATTTTACAATTACACTCAACTGACGATATAATCATCGAATTGTACTTGCTTGGTCCTTTTAGTGTATTCCATTGTACGTCCAGGCCAGTTATTTGGAATATTGCCGTTAGCTGATTGATACCAGCTTTGATCTATTTGAGCCCAGATCATA
>CALHUZ010000549.1 GCA_938039305.1 uncultured Saprospiraceae bacterium | reverse complement strand
ATAGAATTTGTAAACCCGTGGTGGTTGTATCTGCTATTAGCAGTGCCTTTGTTGGTATACTGGTATTATAAGAGATTGCGAGATCAGCAAGTCTATATGACCATCTCTTCAACTCAACCTATAAAGTCACTAAAGTCTTGGAGAAGTATCATATATCCTTTCCTTCCCATTTTGAGTTTGCTGAGTATAGTTGCACTCATTATCGCACTGGCACGACCTCAATTAAGTTTGAAAGAAGAAGATGTGAAAGCTGAAGGTATCGACATTGTAATTGCAATGGATGTAAGTAGCAGTATGTTGTCCCAGGATTTTAAGCCTGATAGATTTAGCGTAAGCAAAGAGGTAGCAAAGTCATTTATCGATAAGAGAGTATACGATAGAATAGGTCTGGTTGTTTTTGCTGCAGAAAGTTATACTCAGTGCCCACTTACTACTGATCATAGAGTAGTGAAAGACTTCTTAGATGGTCTTCAATGTGGTGTTCTTGAAGATGGAACTGCTATAGGTATGGGGCTCGCTTCAGCTGTTAATAGAGTCAAGGATAGTGAGGCAAAAAGTAAGGTGGTTATCTTGCTTACAGATGGAGTTAATAATAGCGGCTATATCAAGCCAATGACTGCAGCGGAAATTGCAAAAGAGCTCAATACAAAAGTATACACTATTGGAGTCGGTTCAAGAGGTCGTGCACTGTCGCCTCAATCGAGAAGCCAAAATGGAGAATATCGTTATCGAATGGTGAATGTGAACATTGATGAACGATTACTTAATGAAATAGCAGAGATGACAGGCGGTAAATATTATCGTGCCACTGATAAAGAAAGTCTTCAGGCTATTTATACGGAGATTGACGCTTTAGAAAAAACAGAAATGGACATCACTACTTATAAAAGATATAGTGATGAGTTTAGGCCATTTTTAATGATTGCGATGTTTCTATTTTTATTTGAAGTATTGCTCAGGATGACTTTATTTAAAACGATACCTTGATGAGATCAAAGGATGTTTAGATTTGAATACATATCGCACCTTAATTGGCTCTGGTTACTACCAGTCTTGGTCCTGCTATATCTTGGCTATATGCGTTATCGTCAGAGTCAACGAGATAAGTTAGGGAGCCATGCATTGTTAGGAAGATTGATTGATGGAGAAGTGCCTCATCGCAGTCATATCAAAATGGGTATGATCACAGTGGCTATGCTTAGCTTTATTCTTGCACTCGCCAATCCTCAATGGGGTAATAAGAAAGAGAAAGTGATGGCTAAAAGTTCTGATGTTTTTATAGCATTGGATATTTCACAAAGTATGATGGCCGAGGACATTTCTCCTAACCGAATGGAAAGGGCAAAGAGGCTTACGCAAAATATAGTTAGAGCACTTCGAGGAAATAGATTAGGGCTGATTTTATTTGCAGGTAATGCTTATCTACAGATGCCATTGACAAGTGATTATTCTGCGGCGGAATTGTTCGTCTCTAGTGCTAATACGAATCAAGCTGGAACGCAGGGTACAGCGATCAGTGAGGCGATTAATCTTGCGCTCCGCTCTTTTGAAAAATCAAAGACAAGTCAGAGAGCTATGATCATCATCACAGATGGAGAAAGCCACGATGATGAAGCCGTAGCTGCTGCGACTGAAGCTGCCGCAAATGGACTAAATATTTACACCATCGGAGTAGGTACTTCAGAAGGTGCATTTGTACCTTATCGAACTCAAAGTGGAGAACAGTTTAAAAGAGATGACGAGGGAAATCCTGTTACAAGTAGATTGAATCAAGAGCTTATCAAAGACTTGGCTCAAGCAGGACAGGGCGTATCTTATCTCATAGGTGAAGGGAATTCTATCATCACGAATATTAAAAAGGAGATTGACCAATTAGAAAAGGAAGAAGTAGAGCAGCGAGCTTTTACAGACTATAATAGCTACTTTCAGTATCTAATTGGTATCGGTCTTTTGCTACTCATTATTCAGTTTATGATACCAGACCGTAAGGTCTTAAATCCAAGTCTATGAGTCAAGTATCGAACATATTGCACCTTACATGTGAGCTAGCTAAATTTGCAAAGATGAGATTTGCCTTACTTTTCATATTTGCTATTAGTTTCATCGGAAGTGAAACCTTGATGGGGCAGTCCTCTCATAAGCATTTACGAGAAGGAGATAAGGCATATAAGGATGAGCGCTATGATGTAGCAGAGGAGAGTTATAGGAAGGCCAATGAAAAGGAGCCTAATTCCAAAGGTTCTTTCAATCTTGGCAATGCTGTTTATCAGCAAGAACGCTATGAAGAGGCAATCCAGCATTATAAAACATCTGTCAGTGCTCTTCCGAATGATAAAGATAAAGCAGAGGCTATGTTTAACTTAGGCAATGCGCAATTGCAGAATGGGGCATTAGAAGATGCTATCGATTCTTATAAAGAGGCTGTCATCATCGATCCGAGTGATGATGACATCAGACAGAATCTGTACATGGCTAAGTTGATGAAGAAAGAACAACAACAACAAGAGCAAGAACAACAAAGTGACCAGCCTCAAGAAGGAGAAGAAAGCGAGCAAGAAAATCAAGAACAACAAGAGCAAGAAGGAGAAGGTGAAGAAGAGCAACAAGAACAACAGCAGCAAAGTGAATCAGAATCTGAAGGCCAAGAGGAAGAAAATACTGCACCAGAAGAAGCTCAAGAGCTAAGTAAAGAAGATGCAGAGAAGTTGTTACAAGTGATAGAGAACGAAGAGAAGAGTGTGCAAGAAAAATTGCGAAAGTCTTTTGGAAACAAGAAGAAGCCTAAAAAAGATTGGTAATGATAAAGTACGCAGTTTTTATAATTAGTCTTTTTGTTGCACACAACTTGAGTGGCCAAGAGGTAGCTTTTACAGTTGCTGTCACTGCCGATACTTTATATATAGGCAATCCTTTAGGTGTAAAATATACGATAGAAAATAAGCAAGGCGATTTTGAACCGCCCTCTTTTGAAGGATTTGATATCATAGGTGGGCCAAATGTTTCTAATCAGATGAGTATGATCAATGGTGACGTAACTCAATCAGCCTCTTATGAGTATTTTCTGATGCCCTTAAGTATTGGCCCACATAAGATAGATGCAGCGAATCTGAAAAGTGGAGATGGTACCTGGTCTTCTGATGAAGTATATCTGATAGTTGTGGATAATCCCGATGGAATTCAGCAGAATTATACCCGATATAATTCTAAGAGTACTATGAAAGTACTTGATCAATCAATTGAAATGACAAAAGAAGATTCTCTTCGCATGAAGCTAAGAAAGATTAAATCGACTAGGATTTGAGTAGATATTTTCAGCTAGTGTTCTTAGGTATTTTTGCTTCTATGTCATTTTGCTTGACAGGGCAAGTCAGTTTTGTCGCTCAAACTGATGCTAAGCAAGTTGTAACAGATCAGTATTTTACTATAAAGTTTACATTGAAAAATGCGAACGGGGCTAACTTTAAGCCACCATCATTCGAAGGGTTTCAAGTTGTGGGAGGGCCGAGTCAAAGTCAGATGAGATCTAATGTAAATGGTAAAGTCACCTTTGAAGTATCTATAGGTTACACTTTAGTTGCTAAGAAAACTGGAAAACTGAAAATTGACCCAGCGACTATTAATGCTGGAGGCCAAACCTATAAAAGCCAAGTAGTAAATATAGAAGTGGTGAAAGCGAAAGCCAATGCTTCTTCTGATTCTAATAATCCTAACTTTATAATTGAGGCTTCACTTGACCATGATACGGGATATGTTGGACAACAGATCACATTGAAGTATACACTTTTTACTAATCAAAATGTGCGCAATGTTGACTTCACAGCACTTCCTAATTTTGATGGTTTTTTTGCACAGGAGTTAAATAATTATAGAAGTCCGACAGAGCAAATAGTACGTGATGGAGTTCAGTACTACAAGCGTGTTGTTAAGGTCATAGCTTTGTTTCCTCAACAGCGAGGAAAGTTTCAATTAGATCCAGCCCAAGTAGTATTGGGTGTATCGGATGGCCGATCAAGTAATTTCTTTTTTAATACGAGGCTCAAACGTTATAATGCGAGATCAGAAGGTCTGACAGTTCAGATATTAGAATCTCCATTGGATGCTCCGGTATCATACTCAGGCGCCATTGGAAACTTTTTTATGGGGACCTCTATAGACAAAAAGACAGTGAGTTTAGATGACGCCATAACCTTAACCTTGCAAGTCAAAGGAGACGGTGATGGCAAGTTCATACAACCACCTGAACAACCTTACACTGACCTTTTTGATATCTATGATCCTAATCTTCTAGGAGAGCAGACGCAAGTAGTGGATGATAAGATCCAAGTGATCAAGACCTATGAGTATCTGATGATTCCCAAGCGTATGGGAGTCATTAAATTCAACCCTGAGATGACATACTTTAATGTCGATAGTGCCAAGTATGAAAAGATATATGGACAGCAGTATCAAGTCAGAGTTGTGAAAGGATCGGATAGGGAGATAGCTGATATAGATAAAGAAGAGATTTTATTGACTCCGCCCAAAGCTATAGACCGGTTGTACTCCAAGGATAAGCACTTCGCATTCTCTTGGACTCACATAGGTTTGAATGGAGGATTGTTATGTGGATTAGTGGGTTTGCTTTTTGCATTTAAAATAAAGGTAGATAGGGACAATGAGGACCCTTTCGCTAAGAGAAGTCGAATAGCAAAAGCTATAGCAGTTTCTAAACTATCTAAGGCGAAAGAAGCACTTGATGATGGAGACATAAAAGAGTATTACATAAGACTCAGAACAGCACTACAAGAATACCTTGCGGATAAAACAAATCAACCTTCAAGTCAGCTCTCCAAAGAGCATATATCTTCTCTCTTATACGAGTTTGATCTTGAGGATCAACTTGATTCTCTCATGCTTATTCTTAAAAAAGGTGAGCAGGCTATTTATGCTTCTATAGCCCCAGGACAAGAACTTGATGATTATCACAAAAGTCTAGACATAGTGTCGAGTGTTGAATTTAAGCTGAAATAGGCTTGTTCAAGTCATTTTGTCGGAGAATAATAGGGGTAAACAAGGTGAGTGCATACAAATTTTAACATTTGTCATGGTTATATTGGCAAATTCAAAGTAGAATTGATATTTTCGCAGTCTGTTTGTGGATATAACACGTTGACTTTTAACGTGCTAAAATGTCCCTCCGTGAAAACAGATAAGCCCATCTTTTGATGGGCTTTTTCTTTCAGACTCTGTAGCGATTCAAAGATTTAAGATAGACAGTTAAGCAATTAATCATTTAGTTGCTGTCTCGTTCTTTATGAGCGTTCTATCTTTGTGATATCAATTAGGATACAGAAGCTATATATAAATAAACATGAAGAGATCTAGAATTAAGGCCATTATAGAAGAAGGAGCAGTAGGCTCTGAAGTGATAGTCTGTGGATGGGTTAGAACCTTTCGCAACAATCAGTTTATTGCACTTAATGATGGGAGTACAATCAAAACTCTTCAATGTGTAGTAGATCGTGATGCAACTCCAGAAGATCTACTGAAGCGTATCTCTACTGGAGCGGCACTTAGGATGACTGGTAAAATCATTGCTTCTCAAGGTCAAGGCCAATCGATTGAGCTTCAAGTAGCTGAGTTGAAGATCCTTGGAGATAGTGATGCAGAGAAGTACCCCCTACAACCGAAAAGGCATAGCCTTGAGTTTCTAAGGGATATCGCTCATCTGCGGATGAGGACTAATACGTTTAGCGCTGTATTTAGAATCCGCCATGCTGCAGCATTTGCGATTCATGAGTTTTTTAATAAGAGAGGGTTTGTTTATATCCATTCTCCGATCGTAACTGGATCTGATGCTGAAGGGGCAGGTGAGATGTTTCAAGTGACAACGCTTGATCTTAATGATACTCCAAAGACTGAAGAAGGCAAAGTAGATTTTAAGAAAGACTTCTTTGGTAAAGCGACTAATCTTACGGTCTCTGGTCAACTCGAAGCAGAGCTTGGAGCTTTAGCACTTAGCGATGTATATACATTTGCTCCTACTTTTAGAGCAGAGAATTCTAATACTTCACGTCACCTTGCGGAGTTTTGGATGATAGAGCCAGAGATAGCTTTTGCAGATATCCATGACGATATGGATCTGGCAGAAGATATGCTCAAGTATATCATCCAGTATGTCTTGGACAACTGCAATGATGATCTTGAGTTTCTCGAGAATCGCCTCATCGGAGAAGAAAAAAATAAGCCTCAGAATGAACGTAGTCCCATGCCACTCAGGGAGAAGCTTAAGTTTTGTTTAGAAGAATCATATGAGCGTCTGACTTATACAGAGGCAATCAGAATATTGATGAATTCAAAGCCTAACAAGAAGAAGAAGTTCCAGTTTGTTATAGAGGAGTGGGGTGCAGATCTTCAGTCAGAGCATGAGAGATATCTTGTAGAGAAGCATTTTAAGAAGCCAGTGATACTGATAGATTATCCTAAAGATATCAAGGCTTTCTATATGCGCCTCAATGATGATGAAAAGACCGTAGCTGCTATGGATATTCTATTTCCAGGTATTGGTGAGATCGTAGGTGGTTCTCAGCGTGAAGAGAGATTGGATGTTTTAAAACGTCGCATGACAGATTTTGACATCCCTCATGAAGAGATGGATTGGTTCTTAGATACACGCCGCTTTGGTACATGCCCACATGCTGGATTTGGATTAGGCTTTGAAAGGATGATCATGTTCGTGACAGGCATGGCCAATATCCGTGATGTTATACCTTTCCCTCGTTTTCCTGGTAGTGCTGAATTCTAAGTAAGCATCAGTTCTTTATCGTTACAGTTTCTGGATCACTTATGTAAATGTAGGGGAGAAGCCTTTCGTCTATCTTTCCTTCATCAATGAGTTTCTGAAGT
>CALHUZ010000548.1 GCA_938039305.1 uncultured Saprospiraceae bacterium | reverse complement strand
CCTACCTCCAGCCAAAGGTTTCCAACCTCTTCGCTTAATTTTTCCCTCTATTTCCGAACATTCAAAACTTGTCTAAGTATAGTAGCTGAACAAAACATATTTTAACTATGATTAGACTTATCATCACGCTATTTGTTGTTTCATTGTTAGCTGGAATTCTAGGATTTACTGGAATAGCAGGTGCTGCTGCTGGAATTGCTCAAATCGTATTTTATATTTTTATTGTCCTTTTAGCTTTTTCTCTATTATCCAGATTAATCAGAAAAATCCCCAATGACTTATAAAGAAAAATAAGGTTATGCTATCTGGGGCATTTTTCTTTGCCTTTACATCACTTACAAACAATAATTTTTCTAAAAAATTAATACAATCTTCACTGTAGTCTGAGACTGTATTAAAACAAATCTATTTTTCTCTTGATGCAAATACAAATAAACGACTCTATCGATAAGCTGACATTAAAACTAACCTCTTGGTTGGATCTATTGATAACTAATATGCCCAACATTATTCTTGGATTATCTGTGTTTGGTTTTGCATATTATATATCTCAAAAGCTGCATCATTGGATTTACCGCCTTTTGAAACGAAGGTTTAAACAAGAGTCTATTCGTAGTTTGATTGCTAATTTTGCTTCTATCATTGTTATTGCTCTTGGCCTATTCCTCTCTTTGAGTATTATGAATCTTGATAAGGCTTTAACTTCTATTTTAGCCGGTGCCGGTGTTGCCGGTCTTGCCATCGGTCTAGCGCTACAAGGGACTATTTCCAATACTTTCTCAGGTATCTTCCTTGCGGTAAAGGATATTATGAACATAGGTGACTTTATTCAAACCAATGGTTATAGCGGGACAGTCGAAGACATCACATTAAGGTATGTCGTACTGAAGGAAGTAGACAATAACTTGGTAATCATTCCTAACAAATTAGTAGTTGAACATCCTTTCAAGAATTTTGGATTGACGCAACAGATAAAAGCTACTGTTACTTGTGGAGTAGCATATGATGCTGACTTGGAAAAGGTCGAGGATGTGACAAGAAGGGCCATAGAGCGTTCATTTCCGCAAGGAGATAGAAAGATAGACTTTCATTTCCTGGAGTTCGGAAGTAGTTCTATCAATTTTCAGACGCGATTTTGGGTCGATGCCGAAAGCAAACTCAACATTTTAGAAGCCCAGAGTGAGACTATAAAGATGTTGAAAAAACTCTTTGAGAAAGAGGGTATTGAGATTCCTTTTCCGACCAGAACACTAATCACACAGCCATCAGTAGAATTGGTGAACTAATCTTTAAACACGTATCTTTTTACGAATTTGTACACTTTCGTATGTCTTTAGTGTGATCATTATCACAATGCTGACGTGATCAAAATCACATGATCAACGCTGTAAATGCTATACTTTTGGGTTAGTATTCATTACTCACCTAAAATTATAAACTTGTATGCCAACACAATTTGATTCTTTCTTCAAGCAACATGCTCCATCTCTTTTTTCATTCGCTCTAAAATTAACAAACAATAAAATGGATGCGGATGATCTAGTGCAAGAGACAGCGATCAAAGCATTTAAGAACTTTCATAAGTTTAATAAGGATTCAAGTTTTAAGAATTGGTCATTCACCATCCTGAAAAACACGTTTATCACGAAATACAGAAAACGTAAGCAAAAAAAGGTAGTGTCAACTTCTATTGAAGAATTGGAATATGCCATAGCTCCTACCTATATGATGATTGACGAATCCAGCGATCAGACAATCATGAAATATCTTAAGAATTGTATCAATCAGCTTAGACCGAAAAGTAAAGAACCATTCGAAATGTATGTCAGTGGTTATCAATATGATGAAATTGCTAGTGGACTCGATATCCCATTAGGCACGGTCAAAAGTCGTATTAACTACGCAAGAAAAAAATTGAAAAACATGGTTGTCGACCGGAAATTGTTAGAAGCAGCATAGGATCATCTATAACCATAGTTTGCACTTTAGTTTTTTATAGAAAACCGAACAATTAGTGCGTCTTGCGGTATAGTCAGTGTACATTATTTTTTAATTATTAATTGCAACCATATGAACAAAGAAAAAATAAAATCAGCTCTTCAAGACCTTATAAATAGATTACAAGATGCTGAAGAGGGTTACCAAACAATCGCAAAGAATACTTCTAATAAACTGTTATCGCTTTGGCTTAACAAATATGCTACTGAACGACATCAAATGCATAGAGCTATAGAGTCTATGGTATTGGAGTTGGGTACTGTACCTGAAGTCGAATCAACTTTTTTGGGTAAGATTCATCGCTCGTTTGCGAACATGAGAATCAGCATGGTGAGCTCTGAAAAGGAAATTATTACTGTTGTTGATGAAGTAGAAAGAGGAGCTAATATCTTAATCAGCGATTATGACAAGGTACTCGCAAATGTAGAAATGCCATCTAATTACCTCAAAAAACTTAAAAGTCAGCAAACACAGATTGTTAGCGAATTATCGGAACTGCAAGATCTGAGAGAAAAGATAATGGCTGCTCAAGTTTCATAATGACCACTGATGTCTTTAACTTCTTTTGAGAATTAAACCATTGTATTTTTTACAGAACCTTACAAATAATAATCATAAAATATGAAATCGAATAATCAATATATATTCCCACTACTTACGGGTGTCTTAGCAGGAGCAGCAGCGATATACTTTCTGAAAAGTGAGAAGGGGCAAAAAGTCGTAGAGTCTGCTTTAAGTAAAGGAGCCTCCATCAAAGAGACTATTGCTGATAACTCACAGATCATACTGGATAAGGGAGCTAAAGCCATAAACGAAGTTATAGAGAAGAGCAAAGAAGGCATGGCTAATGCAGTAGGGGAGGTTGCTGAAATAACAGAAGGAAAAATTGCTGAGTTCTCCGAAGGTGTCCAAAAAGCGAAGAACAAACTAAATGAAGTTAAGACTTGATACCCTCTGCACTAATCTTTCTCAACTAATCTTGACTTTCACTTTTAATCAACTACGTTTCTATGACTACCACAGATGATACAATCAATACACCACAGTCCTTGGTGAATCAATTGGGTGAAAATTATGAGTATATAAAAACGATTGCCACAAATAACATGGAGATTAAAAAACTCCAAACTATCAACCTACTTGGAATGGTTGCTAGTAAGTTTATCCTATGCTCCATTCTCTTTATCTTATTCCTTCTCCTTACCATTGTTTTGACCGCGCTTTGTTTAATAGGTTTGTTCAATCTTTTAGGCTCTCTAGTTTTAGCCCTGGCTGTAGTAAGTGGTGCGATAGCCTTTATAGCGCTGCTGATATATCTCTTTCGTCGTCAAATTATCTATAATAAAATATTACGGGCTACTGATAGTATTGTAGATAATGCCTTGAGTGAGCAGTTCGATTTCCATAATTGACACATGGTATCTTTATACTTTACTTAACTAAAAAAGCAAAACAGCATATGAGCACTATAATTGACGATCGCATAGAAAATTTGAAAACTGAAAACAGGGCAGCTATGATGTTGCTGAAGCAAAATATGAACCGCCTTGATACTGCCAATATCAAAGACCTATTTATTCCGTTGCCATCGCAAAAGCCAAAACCAGCCTCTTCCTTACATTCTCATAAATCTAATAATTTAGATGAAATAGTGAAATTGTCATCTGCCTTTCTCTCAAAGACCCAAGTGCGCAATCTTGCATTATTGGTTGATTCTTACAATAGAATCTCAAATCTATTCTATGCCAAATCATAAGTCGGATTCTTTACTTGCTAAAGTGGCTTATGTAACGATTAGTGTTATAGGTATTGGGTGGTTACTCAGTATTGGTTCTGGATTAATAATACCGTTCATATTTGCTATTCTACTCGCTGCTTTCTTATATCCTATAGAAAAGTATCTCTTGAGATTTGTAAAGTTCAAAGGCGTAGCTATCTGTTTGAGCTTCTTAACACTTTTGCTCCCTATACTCTTCATAACGACTTTGTTCTCGATGCAGCTTATTGCAATTATGGAGTCTCTACCGTCCATTGGTATGAGTATGACAGAGGGACTTGATGAATTGCTCAATCAAGTAAATAAATTGATTCCATTAGCTAATCTAAATACTGAGAAACTATTGAGCTCCGGAGGGGAAAATATACAAGGCCCTCTACTATTTATTAGCAAGAGTTTTGTTTCTACTACCGCCTTTTTAACCTCATTAGGTATGGTGTTTATTTACACTTTCTTCTTATTGTATTATCGCAACAGTTTTAATAATTTTATTATTTATCAATTTGAAAAGAGCAACAGGCCTGATATCAAAGAGGCAATGGATGAAATCAAAAAAACAATACAATCTTATATCGGAGGTGTTGGTTTAGTGATGGTTATACTTTCTGTCCTCAATAGTATTGGACTAACCCTTATAGGTATCGAGTATGCCGTCTTCTGGGGAACACTCGCAGGTTTTCTAGCTGTTATTCCCTTTATTGGAACATTGATCGGTGGAGTACTACCATTTATATATGCGCTTTCTACAACAGACACTAGCTGGCAGCCAATTGCCGTACTGATATTTTATCTGGTGGTACAACAGATAGAAGGTAACTTTATTACACCAAGGATTGTGGGAGACAAAGTGGACGTTAATCCGTTATTTGCCATATTTTCTCTCATGTTTTTTGGCACTTTTTGGGGTATAGCTGGTATCATCTTGGCCATCCCTATTATTTCAATAGTGAAGATTGTCTTGAGTAATTTTGAAGATAGTAAAGCCTATGCAGTATTAATGAGCTCTAACATTAATAACAAAAAGGGCATCTTTAGACGGTTGGCTCAAGATTAATGTCTCCTCCACATATAAGTAGTCCGTTATATGGATGATTGTCTCAACTATTTTTTATACTCTCTACAATAGTTTTGAATCACATAGTTGATGGACATTCAGACAAAACTTAGAGCCTCTTTTTATGATCATTTAGCCTAAATCCTGCTCCATGGATGTTGACTATCTCAATGCGGGAATCTTTTCTCAAGTACTTTCTGAGCTTAGTGACGAAGACATCCATGCTTCTTCCTGTGAAGTAATTATCTTCTTTCCAAATTTCCATAAGAGCATGTGATCTAGAAAGTAGTTTGTTCTTGTTTAAGCAAAGTAACCGAAGTAGACGTGCTTCTTTTGGAGTTAGTTTGTTTCTTTCCTTAATGCCTGCTGATTCAAATGTTAGAACCCTAAGTGAATGATTGTAGTGATATTTTCCGACAGTGAATTCTATTCTATCAGCATCAGGATCTATAAATCCACTTTTTCTTCTAAGAATGGCTTGGACTTGATAAAGTAAATAGTCGTTATTAAAAGGCTTGGATATATGATGATCCATTCCACGTTTAAATTTATCTATCACCTCTGCTGAAATGGACGAAGATGTAAGAAATATAATAGGAAGGTCAGGATCTCCTTTTCGAATCTCTACGCTATCATCAAAATTGCTTGCGTTAAATTCATCGAGATCTATTATGCATAGAGTAAAATCGCTCTTTTCATAAGACTTAATGGCCTGACCTTTGACGACCAAAGTCACAGCAAAATTGTTTCTTTCAAGGAAGAGTTTCAATACATATCCCAAATTACCGTCACCTTCCACAAGTAGTATATTCTGTTGCGGCATAGTTTTGAGTTTTGTATTACGTTTAGACACTGTTATGAGTCATAAGTCATCTTTTTTAACATAATAGTGAAACTTTTGCTGACGTCTTAGGGATTTATACTCTTTGCCTTTATGCTATTGCATTTGTGTTGTTGATTTAGTTTGGTATTCCTGCCGAAGGGCTCCTACCTCTTGCGTAATTTTCTCACCTTTGTAAGCTATGATTGATTTAGGTGATATATTGTCGTCCTCTTCAGAGGCCTATAAGCTGATCTTTGATCATTATCCTCAAGGCGTTATAATCACTACTCCAGAAGGTGTTGTAATACATTGTAACAACGCCACTATAACACATCTTGATACTTCTTATGATAGCCTTATCGGCAAATCTATTGTTGAACTTTTCTCCAATGTGGCCTGGCTCGATCTCATGTCCTCTAAGGTTGTGCAGCGTGCGAGTCGTATTGCCTATGACAATGAGCTATATGATCTAACAATTCAAGCGTTGGAGTCAGAGGGAATCTGTTTCATTTTTGTGAAGCCTTCATCAATAAATGAAGTCACTCATGATCTTCAAGAAAGCCTAAACCGCTTTGAGACGTTAGCACAGCTAGCACCGATAGGTATCTTTTTAGTAGATGCTAATGGTCAGAATCTTTTTGTTAATACCAAGTGGAAAGAGTTAAGCGGTCTTACTTCACAAGATGCTAAAGGTTCTGGGTGGACAAAAGCTATTTACCATGAGGATCTCTCACTTGTAGAAGAGGGGTGGGGTGCTTTCTTAAAAGGTGAAAAATCTTTTGATTATGAATACCGGTATATACACCAAGACTCAAAGAAGATAACCCATGTTCATTGTATAACAGTACCTTTTTTAGATAAGAGTAACAGGGCAACTGGTTATGTAGGTGTAGTTCAAGATGTAAGTGTCGCAAGAGAGCTGAGATCGAAACTTGAGGAGAACAATCAATTGTTAGAACAACAAGTTTATGATCGCAGTTCTGACCTCTTAGCTAATCAAAGTAAGTTGAGAAAAGCTTGTCGATTAGCACGACTGGGGCATTGGGAGATTACAATTATTGACGAACTCAAGATTAACTGGTCTAAAGAGTATATTGACATCTTTGAACCGCAGCAAGAAATAGAAAAAAAGAACGCGAGATTTTTTTTACAATTTACCAATCCTGATGATCAGGGTAAAGTCGTAGATTCTATAACTGAGGCAATAAGAAAAGGAGTAGATACATTGATTGAATACCGCATTACTACAGGAACTGGAATAGATAAGTTTTTGCAAGAAGAGATCCAGTGCTATAAGAATGAAGATGGTAAGGTGATCAGGGTGTTTGGGGTCACCCAGGATATAACTGAGCTAAAGAAAAGTGAGCAGAATCTACTTAATGCACTAGCACAAGAGAGAGATTTGAGTGTCCTCAAATCTCGTTTCGTTTCTATAGCGTCTCACGAATTTCGCACACCTCTTACAGCTATTTTATCTTCAGCAGAACTGATCAGCTTGTATGGAGAAAAGCAGGATTTTGTTAAGGTTGATAAGCACGCTAAGAAAATCATGACATCTGTCGAACACCTTACATATATCCTTGAAGATTTCCTGTCACTAGAAAAAGTGGAGTCAGGAAATGTACATACTAAAAGAGAGCCTATTCAACTAAGCCTTTTTATAACTGATGTTTTGGAAGAGATGTCTTTACTCATCAAGGATCATTCGATGAGCTATGATCATACTGGTCTAGATAACCATATGGTAGATAAAAACATCCTTCGTAATATCTTGCACAATCTCATTTCCAATGCCATAAAATATTCACCGACAGATAAGCCGATAAACATCACTTCTTCATCTGAAGATGGATCATCTATTAAGATCTCAGTAAGCGATCAGGGCATTGGAATTCCCCTGGCCGAACAACATAATATGTTCCGCCGATTTTTTAGAGCATCTAATACTTCAACTATTCAGGGCACAGGACTTGGCTTAACCATTGTCAGTCGCTATCTTGACATTGTAGGAGGTTCTATTGATTTCTCAAGTACTCCTGGACAAGGAACTACTTTTAACATTCATATACCAACAGCACATGAGGGCTAAGATTTTGATTATTGAAGATGAAGAAGCTGTACGCGAAAATATCGCAGAGATATTAGCTATTGCTGACTATGAAGTGATTGAAGCAGCTGATGGCCTTTCTGGCATAAAGGCGGCGGAAGAAGGATTACCTGATCTGATCATTTGCGATGTTATGATGCCGCACTTAGACGGATATGGTACACTCAAGATAATCAACTCTAAGGAACATTTGATGCATATCCCTTTTATGTTTCTGACCGCTAAAGCCCAGCAAGAAGACTTTAGAGAAGGTATGAAGCTTGGGGCTGATGATTATATTACAAAGCCATTTAAGAGCACAGATCTCTTGCAAAGTATTGAAGTAAGATTAGAAAAAAGTAAGCGATTTCTTAAGATTGATAATACCGATGAAGGGATAAAACACTTCTACAGCGAGGCTAAAGCGCTCAAGGAGTTTGAAGAACTCAGTAAAGATGGGGAAGTAAGAAATTATAGGGCTAAAGAACATATTTTTCATGAGGGAGATATACCCAGACATATCTACTTCGTCCTCAGTGGACGTGTGAAAGATGTTCATGTCAATGAATTAGGTAAAGAGCTCACTACTAAGATTTACGGGCCAGGAGAGTTCTTCGGTTATCTTGCACTACTTGGGGATCACTCCTATGATAAGAGCGCTATTACCTTGGAAGATGCCACATTGAGAAAGATACCAAAAGAAGATTTGGACTTACTACTTTTTAATAATCGTGATTTTGCCCATAAGTTCATTCGTATGCTCGCTAATCAAACACTAGGATTAGAGGGGCAGTTGATTTCATTAGTCTACGGATCTGTTCGGAAGAAAGTAGCAGATGCCCTCATTGAACTCAGTAATTCTCAAAAAGGTAAAATCATCAAGATCACCAGAGAGGAAATAGCTAATATGATTGGGGCAACACGTGAGTCAGTAGGTAGAGCTCTTTCAAGTCTTAAGGATGACGGTATGCTTAAGCTAGAAGACCATATAGAGATCCTCGA
>CALHUZ010000547.1 GCA_938039305.1 uncultured Saprospiraceae bacterium | reverse complement strand
ACCGTTATTAATCTGGCAAAAGATGGATCCACAAGCAATCAACGAGTCTTCTTTGATACAGATGATCGAGCTGCTCCAGGAGCTCCAGATGGCCTGAAAGTTGACAAGACTGGAAACATCTGGGCCACTGCTCCAGGCGGTGTTTGGATCTTTAACCCCGAAGGAAAAATGCTAGGTAAAATCCTAACAGGAGAACGAACTTCTAATTGTGCTTTCAACGCTGATCAAAGTGTGTTGTATATGACTTGTGATGATTATTTGATGAGGGTAAAGTTGTAAGTGTTTTTATAAAGTGTTAATAATTCGAAAGTAAGAATATGATCCATGTCTACAGCGCTCTGTTAAGCTGTTCGTTTACAACATCGTAATGAATTCCTATTTTATAATATCTTTCGAGCTTCTGGCTTTTAAATATAATTGTAAATTAGAGTATAGTGTTTGATTTTAAGCCCTCACAAAAAGAAGCGTTAGGAAGGCCGTGTAGTGGGTGCGGGTGCACGGATTGTGCGCTGGTATTACACGGCGAGCATTTTTGCATACTTTTTTTGCGACGGAAAAAAGTATGAACGATTAAGAGTTGATTGGAAATTCGACATTTCAGCGTGGCGATTAATGGATGAATCTACATAAAATATAAGAACCGAAGACAGAGTCTTCTTTTATCTGCAATATTTGATATAAATCGGCAGAAGCAGCCTATCTATAGCGGGGGTGCGCCTGTAGGGCGCGGTTGATGGTTTATAGTTGTCGGTCCATGGTCCTTGGTTTTTGGTGGATGATCAATGGCTGATAACCTGAAGTTGCATTTATCAAATTTGATTGCACTTTAACTAGTGCCCGACGCTTGATAACAGACAATTCTAAAGGACGGTTATTACATAGAACAACTAAAATTGTTTGGCTAAAGACGTCTTATGAAGAGCTCTATGGACTATCAACTGACAACTGACAACTAATAAAAAATCCAAGCCCTCCCACCAAATAAAGAAGACTTGGACGTGTCAATGTTTTACAATGACAAATAAAATACTATGAAAAAACTAATTTATAATTAGAACTACTGACCTACAAATTGAACTTGTCCTATCGAACCAAGGCCACCATGCATCCCGACAACTTGAGATACTTTGAGATCTTTCTCTTCTATATACCGTAGTAGGTATTTAGACCTTTCATTCCAAGTAGTTTTTGTTACATCACCTAATGGAGCTGCTCCTTGTCCAGCAAAAAGAGCAAGTAGCCCTCCAGCATTAAATAAATCGGCTTGAAGGATAAGTTGTAATTCTGGCATGTATACGATCAGCATATCGTCAGCATGTGGATTACTTCCACCTTCGATAGAAGTCACATTATGGATTTCTACTTTCCCATTATCTAATATTAGGATGTCATCAATTTCTACTACGCTGACAGTTCTTGCAGAACTTGAAAGTGCATCAGGGACAAGGCTATGTTCAGCTGATAGAATTGATTGTACTGTAGAAGTGCTTGAAGGTGTAGTGTAAACCAGACCTGTGGCTGCAGCCAACTCGCGTATGCCACCAAAATGATCATAGTGAGTGTGTGTTGGAATGATGCCAATGATCTCTTCATCTGGAAAACCAGTAGGCCCATTAACAACATCGATGATGGCTTTGCACCATTCTTGATTTAAAGGAGCATCAACGATGAGTACACCTTCAGCTGTCTTGATCGCTACAGCCCAATACAGAAGATCTGGTCTTCCTATGATCTTAACATCAGGACTGATGGTTTGATCGGGAATACCAAATTGTGTCCAGTCTGCACCTGCGACAGCTCCTACAGTCATCGGAATGTCAATAGCCAATCCTGAATCACCTAATCTTGAAAACCATTGAGTATGATAAATGCCTCTTTCACCGAGAGCTTCATCATAAACATGAGGAGCTGGTACTTCCTCAACTGTAAAAGCATCATTTTCTAATTGAGGATTAGCAATTACTTGTGTTATTACTTCTTCTTTTAGTTTGTCACCATTGTAAATGTATTCTAAGACGTCTGGATACATAATATCACCAGCTTGTGCCCATGATTTGTATGCTACAGAGAAGTCAACATCACCATGCAGGAAGTCTGATTCTTTTATTGTAGCGCTTACCGGAAGATGAGAAGCAAGATCTATGGTTAGTTCGATATTGAGATCTGTAATGTTAGTAGGAATGAGGAGTTTGTTACCCTCGGTTTCTACTGTAAGATCAGCATTGGTATTTAGGCATCGTTTGATTAGTTCTAAGGGATTAGACATAGTGTAATTCTTCAGATCGGATTCGATACGATTACTGAGGAGAGCCGTAGGAGCTACTGCACCAAAGTAGAATGAGACAACGCTGTATTGACCTGACTGACTTCCAGATTTATCATTGATGATCTTAGTTGAACCTGTAGATGAAAAACCAACTGGATAAGTGACATCAAATGTGCTATAATCAATTCGCACTTTTCTTTTGGTTAATTCTGCGGTGGTTTTGTATTTCGTATTTGATGTTAAGATGGGGTTCGGTTGGATAGGTTCTGCTTCTTCGTATTCGTATGTTTTCGCAGAAGTTATATAACTCATCGCACTAAGTTCATTTATCTGAGCTATGCCACCGAGGCTTTCAAGTATTTGTGCAACTGTACTTTCTGTTGGTACTGGCTCTGGTTCTGGTGTAATAACAACTGGCGGTTCATCATCACCGCAGGATGAGACGATTATCAGAGGCATAGTTAAGAGTGCAGCGATGACTATGAGGCCTAACCTTTTTAAGAAGTACTGAGATTGTGTTGACATGATCTTAAGATTTATTAGTTAAGAGGTCACGGCTATTAGATCAAAAAGAAGTGTTTTGATTCAGTAGCCGCGAAGTATCATAACCAAGATCATTTGACTTTCGGTAGGTCTGGGAAAAGAACCTGTTTCTTGCCCATAAATACTGGGTTTATGGATTATTTACCTTGAGTGGTAAACATCTATCTGAGAGGATGAAAAAGAGTTGACAGAAGAGTCTGGATGATTTTATCTCACCTTCTGGAGATATTGAGAAGGTGTCATGTGATCACTCTTCTTGAAGGCATTAGCGAATGAAGTCTTGTTGTTAAATCCAGAGTCAAAAGCGATCTCTTTGAGACTCACTCGGTCAGATTTGTCTTGCTTTATAAGCTCTTTCGCATAAGCGATTCTAAGACGATTAAGATATTCTCTAAAGCTACAGGATAACTCTTGATTGATGGACTGTGAAAGATGCTTTTGAGAGACCTGGATGGCAGTTGCGACTTCAGACATTCGGATATCAGCATTAGTGAAGTACCTTTCTTTCTGAAGATACAAATCGAGCTTTGAAATAATATCAAGAGCATCGGCCTTATCGAGGGAAGAATGTAGATACTTGATAGTCGTTTCTTCTTTGATGATCTCGATTCTCTTATATCCTTGAAATGAGATCATATAAATGGCCGCTATAGAAAGAGTCAAGATTGCAATACCGACATACTGAAGACTTGAGGGGTAAAAATAGATAAGTGAGGTATGTATCACATGTACACTGAAATATCCTATCAGCATTCTATAAATTGACTTACTTAGGATACCCTCGTCTCTATGCTTCATCCGAGAGATGAGGAACAAGTAAGCTGCGCTTTGGGCTATGAAGACGATGCAAACTGGCAGTTCTAATAAACCTATGGTGATGTCTTGTGCGTAGATGCCTTGGATAGCAGCCAACTTATCAATGCCTGATGTAAAAACAAACTCCCTAAACTGAAATAAGACGACGAAGAATAGAATGAAATGAATCGGATGAAACTTAGCACTGCTATCTTTATTTTCTAAAAAGAAAAAGTA
>CALHUZ010000546.1 GCA_938039305.1 uncultured Saprospiraceae bacterium | reverse complement strand
TATTATGGAATAATATCGGCAACGACTTCGGAGAGGTCGCACCTCCAGAAAACCAGCCCTAAATTTGCACATCATTCAAAAAAGTCAAAATCATCCTTCCTACCTCTTTCTATCTTAAAATCATCAATGATCTTCCCATACTCTTCTTTGAAGGATTTCTTCTTGTGATGCTCCTTTTGATTTTCAATATAATTACAGATCATAGATACATGAGCTTCACTGTAAGAAAAGACTCCATATCCTGCTTGCCAATGAAATGTGGAATTACAATATTTCTTGTCCACTACATATTTTTGCGACGATTTCTTTAGCTCTCTTACGAAATCAGATAACGATTCAGCGGGTTTGAAACTCAAAAATATGTGAATATGGTCGGGCATTCCTCCGATGGAATAAACCTTATGACCCCTCTTTCCAGCTACACCTGTCATATATTTATACAAATCTGATTCCCAAGATATATCAATTAAGGCCTCCCGATACTTAACTGCAAAAACAAGTTGCAAGTAAATTTTTGAGAATACGTCAGCCATATCATTTTGCCATCAGATCCAACATAGCCTGCGTACTCACCTTAACACCAGTGGCAATAGTTTCTTTGGGAACTGGAAAATAAAATGGAGAATGTAATCCTGGATTACTTCCACTTTCTATTTTCTCTGGCGTCACTGTTCCTAACCAATACATCATCGTAGGTACGTCGTGTTTCGTCTTTCCATACCATGCAAAGTCTTCGCCTCCCATTGT
Organism: uncultured Saprospiraceae bacterium; assembly: GCA_938039305.1. Classification (GTDB taxonomy): domain Bacteria; phylum Bacteroidota; class Bacteroidia; order Chitinophagales; family Saprospiraceae; genus JAJRXG01. The sequence goes on along the minus strand of CALHUZ010000546.1, from coordinate 1,885 downwards.
TGGTTCTGTGTAAATGGCATTTTCTTCTCCGATGGCTTTTGCAGCAGAGGTCATGAAATTTGCCGTCAGAGCGGGATCATTATAATTAGAAGGTGTATAGTTCTCTGGTATAATCACTTCTGGCATCAGGTCTTCCGGAAGTCCAGATGCGATTGCAATTCCTCGGCTGATCTCTCTTAATCTCTTGTGAATCAATAAACGGACTTCTTCTTTATAAGTTCTAACCGTTAGTTGCAGCGTCACTTCATCAGGGATGATGTTATGCTTCGTTCCTCCTTTGATGGCCCCTACTGTGACAACAGCATCATCAATTGGTTTGATATTACGACTTACAATTGTTTGGATCTCCATGATGATCATACTGGCCACAACGATGGGATCTATAGACTGATGCGGAGATGCACCATGTGCTCCGACACCTTTGATCTTGATGTCGATCATCTCAGTATTGGCCATGATGTAACCTGAAACAGTTGCGACTTTTCCAATTGGCAAACTGGAGTTACAATGTAGGCCCAATCCATAATCCGGAACACCAAATCGCTCATACAGACCTGCATCAAGCATCATGCGAGCACCTGCACCAATCTCCTCTGCTGGCTGACCGATAAACATCAGAGTACCTGTCCATTTATCCTTCATAGACGCCAGAGCTCTTGCAGTGCCCAACCAAGTGGTCATGTGCATATCGTGACCACAAGAATGCATCGTCCCGACTTTCTCACCATTCCACATCGTAGTAAGTTGACTTGTATAATCAAGATCAGTCTTCTCTTGCATCGGCAGTGCATCCATATCCGTACGATACAATATCTGAGGGCCATCACCATTTTTCATAACAGCCACGATACCATAGCCCCCTACTCCTTCTGTGACTGTATAACCTACTTTACGCATCTCAGCAGCAAGTTCTTTAGCGGTCTCTTTCTCCTCAAGGGAAATCTCAGCATTCATATGTCGATGCTTATAGAAGTCGACTAAGTAGTCTATATCATCTTCTAAATGAGCATCAATTCTGTCTTGATCAGTCTCTGTAGCAGGTCCTGAAAACAATAAGAAAAATAGAAAAGGTAGTAGTTGGTAAGTCATAGCCTTGATATATGTTACGTCTAATGTAAAAATCAAATGCCAGTTTATCTCATGAATCTCAGATTCTAATCCTTTTAGTGTTCCCTAAACTGATTAAAAAAGCAGTGTTCATCGATAAAAGCGGAAAATTGGTCTATCGACTTGCTTAATACGAAACAATTCGTATATATTCGTCTTACGAACACATTCGTAGTAATACATTATGGCAAGACAACCTATCAAACCTACAGATTCTGAACTTCAGATTCTCAATGTGCTCTGGGCCAATGGCCCTCAGACAGTAAGGCAAGTTAATGATGACATTAATTCAAAACTTGCCCCTGAGACGAAGGAGACTGGATATACCACTACTCTTAAACTCATGCAGATCATGGCTGACAAGGGATTAGTAACGAGAGATACATCACAAAGAACTCATATCTACAAATCAGACATCTCCGAATCAGATACACAGCAAAATCTTCTTGAAACATTTGTGAATACAACTTTTAAAGGTTCTGCAATGTCACTGGTCATGCAAGCGCTTGGCAATCACAAAGCCAGTAAAGAAGAACTCGATCAAATCAAACAACTCATCAACAAACTTGAAAATCAATAGCATGACATCTATACTCTCTCCAGTATTAAGCCAAGAAGTTCTTGTAGCCGTCAGCTTTACAATTCTGCACAGCTTGTGGCAAATATCACTTCTGGCCCTATGCATCAAACTACTATGTCGATACAGATTAAAAGATAACCCTATTCCAACTTACAATGGAAACATAGCCATCATCCTACTGAGTATGATTGCGTCTGT
>CALHUZ010000545.1 GCA_938039305.1 uncultured Saprospiraceae bacterium | reverse complement strand
AATGTTGCTTGGTGTCAAGCGAAGCTGGTAGAGAGAGGATTTAAAACTGAGATTTTAGAGACGGCAACTATGCCTTCCATGTATGCAGAGGCTCCTGATAGGGATCCATCGCTACCGACAGTGCTCTTTTATTTTCATTTGGACGGTCAGTCCTCGGATGCTCAGTTTTGGTACCAAGAAGATCCTTATCAAGCGGTACTTAAGAAGAGTGTAGAGGGTGAAGGATGGGTGGATATGTCTTGGGATGAACTTTCAGTTGATTCTTATGATCCTAATTGGTATTTATTCGCACGGTCAGCGTCGGATTCTAAAAACAACTTTGTTACATGGATGACTGCTTATGACTTAATTAGAAAAGCGGGAGATAAGATTCCTTATAATCTTAAGATGATGCTGGACTTCGAAGAAGAGAAAAGTTCTCCAAGTTTGGCAACTACAGTTCAAGAAAACAAAGATCTATTAGCTGCGGATATGTTAGTGATCTATGATGGTCCTCAACACATATCTAATAGACCAACTCTGTCATTTGGTGCAAGAGGTATAGCAACGATGACACTTACCGTTTATGGTCCTGTCTTTGCGCAGCACAGTGGGCACTTTGGAAACTATGCCCCAAACCCAGCTTTGAACTTGAGTAAGCTACTTGCATCGATGAAGGACGATGAAGGTAGAGTGATCATACCAGGATATTATGATGGCATCGTGATAGATGATGCCACACAAGCCATCCTTGATGCAGTCCCAGATGATGAAAGAACGATCAATGCACGATTAGGTATCGTCGCTCCTGATAAGGTATCAGATAGTTATCAAAAGTCGCTTCAGTATCCTTCTCTGAATATCCGAGGCATGGCATCTGGTTGGGTAGGGCAGGAAGCTCGCACGATTGTTCCTGCTACTGCAACTGCAGAAATAGATATCAGATTAGTAAGGGAAAGTGATCCGCACAGATTGATAGAGCTCATCACCCAGCATATAAAAGAGCAAGGGTTCTTTATAACTTCTGAAAAACCTACACAAAGAGAAAGGCTAACCCATCAGAAGATATGTAGAATGAACTCTAAAGTTTCATATCAAGCTTTTAGAACAGATTTTGATTCAGAAGTTGGACTTTGGTTGACAAGGGCTATTGAAAATGGATTTGGCGAAAAGCCAGTTCGGTCAAGAACATCTGGGGGCTCAATTCCAATTTCGCCATTTGTAGATGCACTTGGTGCTCCAGCTGTTACAGTTCCATTAGCTAACAAGGATAATAACCAACATAGTCCGAATGAAAACATCCGTCTTGGAAATTATGTTGATGGAGTTAGGGCTATGTACTATATCATGCAGACGCCGATTAGGTAGAGAACAAGTATCAAGTGACAAGTTAAAGTGTCAAGTTCAAGTGTCAGATAAATGATCAAGTCCGTGAATAAAGATCAATAGAGTAGAGAGACAATAGAACAATTAGAAAATGGAGCCAAAGTAATAAGACCACATAGTCACCTTGTCACATAGACACCTAAGCACTTCGTTAAAAAAAATCTGAAATAAGCAACCGTCTTTGGTACTTGACAGATCACTCCACTACTTTCATCTTTTAATTGTTAAATGTAGGCTCTTAACTCTTTCTTGAGTAGAATTGAGATATCTTGATGATGCTGTCAGTATTGCATCACTCTTTATACGCTCAGTATGAAAAAAGTAAGTATCTACTTTATCGTTTTTCTTTTAGTAGTTAATGGTCTATTTGCTCAATCAATTGACCTTGGTAATTATATCCTAAAAGAAGGGCCAACATCCATACCTACAGTTGAACTTTCAGGTGTTACCTATAATGCTGAGACGAATAGTCTATTCGCTGTTTCTGATAATTTCGTTATTACTGAAATGAGCCTTGATGGATGCGTCTTGAGGGAGATCTCTCTTATAGGCTTCAATGATACGGAAGGGATAGTTCATCTCGGGGGAGACTCTTTTGCAATTACTGAAGAGCGTCTGGGACAAGTAGTTAAAGTTGTTATCAATGCTAACACCTCGACTTTGAGTTATGCTGCAGGTCAAGTTGTTTCATTGACTAATAGTGGGCTTCCCAATAATGCTAATGTAGGATTAGAAGGTCTTGCATTTAGTAGTGCTTTAAATAGTTTTTATACACTTAAAGAGAAAACTAACAAGACAATCTATTCTTTTCAAGAACCTGTGAATTTTCCAACTTCTTTACTGGCTACGGTTCCATTTGATATCAATGCAATGAACTACTCTGTAGGCCAGACGGACTTAGCAGGAATCGCTTTTACAAAGAATGGTAATCTGATTATGCTCAGTCAAGAAAGTACTTCACTTGTAGAAGTTAACCCAACAACAGGAGTTGAATTAAGTGCGATTAACTTACCTCTTACAACTCAAATAGAAGGAATCGCAGTTGATGATGATAACAATGTTTATATAGTAGCTGAAGGAGCGACAGGTGTGAGTGCAAGTTTACTTTATAAATATGCTCCTCAAAACGTTGATCCTAAGATAGGAGATTTTAATGCCCTGTCTGCTGGTGGTCAGATCCAACAATTTATTCTGCCTTCGACGCATACGTTTCAAAAGATAATAGAGGAAGGTGATCCGATTATGGGTGGAGTGCTTGCAGGGAAAAATGACTTTACAGCATATGTTCCGATAGCTGGTTCTAGTACGAAAGGATATCTAAGTATTAATCATGAAAATACAATTGGAGGTGTAACCATATTGGATGTTAATTATAATGAAGTCTTGAATAAATGGGAAACGACTTCAGCCGAAGCTATTGATTTTTCTGGAGTAGCTGGAACATCACGCAATTGTTCTGGAGGTATTACTCCATGGGGTACAGTGGTGACTTGTGAAGAGAGTTTTAGTACCAATGATTCTAATTCTGATGGTTATAATGATTTGGGATGGGCAGTAGAAATAGACCCTAAGACAAAGACGGTTATTGATAAGAGATGGGCAATGGG
>CALHUZ010000544.1 GCA_938039305.1 uncultured Saprospiraceae bacterium | reverse complement strand
GGAACACGAAATGGTATTATTCGCAGATAGGTTCTTATCATAAAACAATACCCTTCCTAAAGCAGCAATGGTATCATTCATAAGATTGTTAGCAGGAGTATTATCCCTGTAGACATAACTGGGCACTTCTTGATCCGCGTAGTTGTGAATTCCTGACTCAACACTTGTCTCTTCAAAAAAGAAGACAGTTATAATCATCACAATTGAAACCCAAATGATTTTCATAAAGCTCTACTAAGTAGTACTAAATCGTTTAGTAATTACTCCAAGATAGAGTAGATGAATGTTGGGAGATGGGAAGTTATAAGCAGAGGGAGTTAGTGTATAAGAATGGGCTTCTGTTGTATATGAATGGAAAAAGCTAAAACCTCAAAGTGCTTAGCTTTTCGAACCTTTATGAGGCACGTATTTAGATCGAATCATTGTTCTTTCACCTCGGAGATATGCGACAATCTCCGATGTCGTAGAAATAATTCAGATTGTCCTTTCTACAAATATTAGATCTCTCCGAGATCTCTTTTACTAATAGCCTTTGAATCTTCACACACTAATTTTATTCTTAGTAATGACAAGCCATCTTGCTCATTTCCTTTTGTAACCACCAATCACTTTAACTGCATGCAAGTGTAATGTGACTCTGAAGTATTTCCAGCATTTCTAATTTACGTTATAGGCTGGCCCTGTGTTCAAAGCAGTTATAACTTATCATTATTCTCTCACCTCGGAGAGGTGACATATTTGTAGAAAACAAACCGATAGTAATATCGGACATCGGAGATGTCCCATATTACTCCCATCTGAGTCCTAATGTCTCATTAATATCTCCAACCTCAACATTAGGCGTTTACGTATTCTTATATTGTCTAGCAAAACATTCATTTAATGGCGGATGTCTTTCATCAATTATATATTCAAGTAGTTTTTGCCGTAAAAAACAGACAAGCTCTAATTGAACAGAACTGGGAAAATGATCTTTTCAAATACACTACTGGCATTATTCAAAATCGAGGTAACAAACTACTTGCCATCGGAGGAATGCCTGACCATATACATATATTTGTTGCGATTAAACCTTCAGAATCTCTATCTGACCTGGTAAGAGAAATAAAGAAAAGCACACAAGCTTTTATCACAGATCAGAAACTTACGCCTTTCAATTTTCAATGGCAAAAAGGATATGGCGCCTTCACTTATAGTCGTTCTGAATTAGATACTGTTTGCAAATATGTTTTGAATCAAAGGACACATCACAAAAAGAAAAACTTTAAGGATGAATTCATTGATATGATGAAATTATTTGAGATTGAACAAGGGCGCAAAGTAATCTTCGATTTCTTTGATTGACCGAACCCTAACTTACCTGCATCTATTCTATTGACTATGCAACGAATTTAACAGACGACAATCTCCGATGTCGTAGAAATAATTCAGATTATCTTTTCTACAAATAATAGATCTCTCCGAGATCTCTTTGGCTAATTGACAAACAAATCCTTATACTTGAACTTGACACTTGAACTCAAACTTGTTTAAACTACTGGCTTCGTGCCAGGTGCCATGCTAATGGTCAGTATATCACGATCGAACATGTACATACCACTCTTATCATCCCCGATCAATTCTAACTTATCATTCATCGTACGTGCCAGAGCTTCTTCTTCGATTTGCTCCGCTACATACCATTGCAAGAAGTTGTGCGTCGCGTAATCTTTTTCTTCAAGTGCTATGTCAATACAATTATTTATGCTCTGTGATACGAATATCTCATGCTCCAGAAGGGAAGTAAAGGCACTCTTAATCGAGGGGAAAGTAGATTGCGGCTCTGGCAACTTAGGTATCTTAGCAACTCCTCCTCTTTCATTTACAAAATGAACAAGCTTTAGCATATGTTGTCTTTCTTCTTCACTATGCTGATAGAAAAAAGCGGTGACATTGTCTATGCCAGGTTGTACTTCTGCCCAAGATGCCATGGCAAGATATACCTGAGATGATTCAGCTTCGATTCTAATTTGTTCGTTAAGAGCTGCTTCTACTTTTTTAGAAATCATAATTCCTTTTTTCTAATTGTTCTGATTAATGGATGATTAGCATTCGCTCGTTGTTGGATCGCAAGTTGCTCCTTCTGCTATATTCACTGGGGGCGCTACAGAAGCAAAGGCTTCGAGAAAAGCTTCTTTGGGCTGTGCACCACTGATACCAAATTTATCATTGATAACAAAGAAAGGCACACCTGACACTCCTCTTTGTTGGTAATAAGTAATTTCATTTTTCACGGTCTGGGCAATGGCATCGTCAGCTATGATTTCCTTGACTTTGTCTTTGGTCCAGCCAAATGTCTCCATGATAGAAGAAAGCACTTCGATATCATTGAGTCTTAAGTTCTCTTCAAAATAAGCCTTCAAGAATCGCTCCTTTAGCTTGTCTTTAAATCCTTCTTCACCGGCAACATGTAGTAATTGATGAAGCGGCAATGTATTTACGGAAGTGGACTCCTTACCGAAATCAAATGCTATCCCTAATTCTTTGCCCACTGCCTCAAGATTGTTGATCATAGGCTGTATCCTTTCTATGCTACCAAACTTATTGATCAAGTAATCCTTTCTGGACATCCCTTCAGCCGGTATGGTAGGATCTAATTGAAATGGATGCCATTCAATCTCGATGGGAGCTCCCTCCCACTCTGCTAAAGCTGACTCAAGCCTACGCTTTCCTACATAGCACCAAGGACAGGCCACATCAGAAACAATATCTATCTTAATCTTTTCAGTATTTGACATATCGTGTGTTCTAAGCTTATAACCTCTTGGAGAAGCATAAAGTTCTGACGTTCACCTATTCTTCATAATCCGAAAAGAATGATTCTCGATTCTATAATAAAGATGAAATATTCTACCTTAAGTCGAATTACCAGATGAATGAAAATGCCTCTTGATATGACCTTTAACTCAATCCTCAAATATGTAGCTTACTCAACCATCTCTATTCTATTGTCTATCAGTTGGATGGGTTGCAACTCGGATCAAACGAATAAGAATGAACCGATAACCAATGAGATATCCGATAGCTTAAAGAAGACATCTGAACCAGGTTATGATGGGCTCAAAGAACTATTCGAAGACTGGCGTGATTTTGAAAGTCCGCCTCTAAGAGATGGTGCTCCAGACTATACAGCAGAAACATTCAATGAAAGGTGGCCTTCATTCGAAGCTTTGAGAGATAGACTTGAACGGACGGATACTGTAGGTTGGACTACCGCACAGCGAGTAGACTACACTGTGATCTGGGCCGAAATGAATGGCTATGACTTCAATCATCACATCCTAAAACCTTGGGCTCGGGATCCTGCATACTATAAATCTCTATGGAACTCACGTAGTGATGTACCTGGTCATGAAGGACCGACTCATCATGGTACGACTGAGCTATGGACCTATTCATTTCCATTATCAACTGCAGAAAAAGACCAACTGATCAATGATCTCAAAATCATACCACCACTTAACAAGCAAGCTCAAATCAACTTAACTGGCAATGCAAAAGACTTATGGATAGCAGGCATCAGAGATATAAAACGCCAAAGCGAAGGACTACAGCGACTCCTTGATCGCGATGGTGTTCAGAGTGATGCGTCTTTAGTCGCAACTATTCAGGACGCTATATCATCTACCGACGAATTAGTCACTTGGTTAACTGATCAGTCATCATCTAAAACCGGGCCATCTGGTATCGGAAAGGATAACTATACTTGGTATCTAAAGAATGTCCATCTCGTCCCCTTGACATGGGATGATGAAGTCATGATACTGAAGAGAGAACTGGCACGTGCTTGGTCATCGCTTAAGCTAGAAGAACATCGAAACAGAAAGCTGCCAGAGCTTATCGACGCGGATTCTCCAGATGCATTTGATAAAATGACTGATGAGGCTGCTAAGAGTCTGATGACATTCTTAGAAGATCAAGACATTGTCACAGTAAAAGAGTTCTTTGATCCTGCGCTAAGAGAACATCTTGGACAGTTCGTTCCTAAGGAAACACGCAACTTCTTCTGGATCGCCACTCACTATGATCCACGTCCATTATACTCTCATTTTTATCATTGGTTTGAGTTAGCCATCATGGATCGCGAGCCTCATACCAGTCCTATCCGAAGAGATGCATTACTCTATAACATCTTTGATTCTCGCAATGAAGGCATGGCGACAGCTGTGGAGGAGATGTTTATGCAAGCAGGTCTATATGATGATAGTCCCAGAAGCCGCGAGATTGTATACATCATGATCGCTCAGCGCGCAGCACGTGGTTTGGGTTCTCTTTACGCTCATGCAAATGAAATGACCATGGAAGAAGCAGGCGGCATTCACTCAGAATACACGCCCAGAGGTTGGATGAAGACTGAGAAAGAACTATTGCTATTTGAGCAACATTTGTATTTGCGACAGCCAGGCTATGGAACCAGTTACATCACGGGCAAATACTTAGTCGAAAATGCAATGGCAGAATATGCGCGCATCCAAGAGTTGAAAGGCCAACCATTCGAGCTTAAAAGCTTCTTTGATGGTCTTAATGGTATCGGTAGTATTCCTATTTCACTCGGACATTGGGAGCTTACTGAAGATGATAAAGAAGTTAAAGGTCTGACGGATAGTTATTCACACTTTTGATAGTAATAGTCAAGTACAGTTCAAAGGTGCCCGACCTATATCGCAGGTATGTCTCTTATTAAAAGGGCAAAACACCTTAGCCATCTAAATTTATCTACCTTTTGCCTCTTGACTCATAAAAACCAATTATTTGGAAATACATGAACTACCCGCTACAGGGTGGAAAGGGGTAGTTCGTAATTTCAGATCA
>CALHUZ010000543.1 GCA_938039305.1 uncultured Saprospiraceae bacterium | reverse complement strand
TCTCAAAAAAAATGGGGAATTATAGGAGGTCTTAGGCTTGTGTCGTCTGAGAAAGCTTAAGCTTCTCATCAATCTTCAAGCCTGAATAGTATCCAACTAATAACATTGTAACTTTTAAAATAATCATGGTGTGGGTTTTCGAGGTTATATATAAATGATTGTTCTATTTCTTAAGCCATCACGAGCTTTGTGACATTAAAATCAGACTCAAGCTTTCTTCCTAAATAGAATCCAACTAATACGATTGCGACTTTAAAAATAATCATGGTGTAAGGTTTTGAGGTTAAATAAGTAAGCAACTAATGAGTCACTCTACACTTCAAAGATGGGGGCAATCAAAAGCGATTTAGGTGCATTATCGAATTCTGGATAGGTACACCCTTAGTTTAGCATGTATTCTTAGATGTTTAGAAAACGAGGAGCAGAAAAAGAAGAAAACATTTCTAATAAAAAAGAAACTTTATCAAACAACTGACAAACAGAAGACATTTCGAATACAAAATGTATAATACTTTACAATTAGAATATTGACTTTATCTAATTATGCCTTTAAGCTAATTTCAAATTATCAAACGAAGTGTGGTTACAAGAAATCAGAATAGTCTAAACGAGCCTCTCTTAGAAATGCATACGCCGAGCTCTTAATAGTTGATTCTGGATGATGAACTGAATATAAGACCTTATCTGATATCATCTATCAGATCGAAATACTTACCCCCTTTCTCATCATGAACATATGGAAATCTCATTAGCATAAATCGAAAATCAAAATGCCAGATTCATTCGCGAATTAAGATCTTATTTGATACAAGAAGAGACTAATCAAGAATGAGACAGCTTTTACATATTTCATCGCTTACATGTTTTGTTAATAGATCAATGTGGTGATCTATTATACATAGCCAAATAGACCGCACATGGTTGCCTACTAAGTAAATCCTTCTTCTATCATCTATGACATAAACTATACTTAAGTATAGTCATTCATCGATGAACATGTCCCAACTTTGCGGTACACAAAAACACAATCATGCAAAAATCACTCATCCTATGCCTCTTCTTAATCACACTTTTCTCATGTTCGAAAGAAGAAGCAGAGCTCACACTTGAAGAAAAAGTAGTTGGTAATTGGTCAGGAATTATCACTCAAGAAGATTGCTGCACATTTAAAATCGATGTCAGAATTAATGAACTTATAGCTAATAAGAATGCGGCATCCGGCAACTACTACGATACAGACTATGCCATCTGTGATGACAACATCTTCTTCTGTGATGAAGCAAATGCTGAGCCATCTAATTGTGGCTTCAACTGGGTCTTCAAAAGTTCAAGTACCACAAGTGTAACTTTAGAGGAAACTCCAACTGACTTAGATGCATGTGCTCCAGGGACAATAACTTTACGTATCATAAATGATGATATGATTAGCTATAATTGGACTGACATAGAAGACCCAACTAATGTGGCCTCCGGAACACTCTCTAAGCAGTAACTACGACTTTATCTTTGATTATGATCAAATGGTCAGTCTAAACCAAAATGGGTTATGATCTGATGCGCCACTTCGAGAGCAGAAAGATGTGTATTATCTATTTTGAGAATAGTCTTCCCGATTAACTCTCCTTCTTTAGAAATCATTCTGTGATCTTTCTCTGCACTTATCAAAAGGCTATCAGAGAATGGTATATCTCTTTTTAAAGGTTTATGCTCAAGACGATTCTCATGCTTATTGCGAACCAGACGCTCTTCTAACTGGCAGTTCAGTTCGACTAAACAAACTTTTGGGTTTCGGTCTTTGAAAATGTCAATAATTTGATCTACGTATTCTTCGTCTTCCGGGTCTGCAAAATCCCATACCATAGTAAAGACTAAGCCCGAGATATCACTTTTTGCAATTTCCTCAAAGATGGCAAACCTGATCTTATCATCAAGGCGGCGAAAGTGCGATGTATCAAAATCAAAGAATTCATGTACCAAGTCAATAGACATGTGATTGAAGAATAACTTATAGTCTCTAAGCTTTCTGAGCTCTTGCCCGACTGTCATTTTACCTGACGCTGGCGCACCGCATACGATAATAAGATTCATGTCTACACGATTAAAATGCCTTCCAATTAACCTAAGATAACATCAAAAATGTTTGTTTAAACTAACATAGACCGAAAGCTGCTCGAGAATGACAAAGACCAAAGAAACATCTATAGATGTTATCTATTTGAAGTTGCAAACATCTATAACCCATGAAGAGTCACTACAACAAACCAGCAATCCGATCTTTTAATATCGGCAGCAAATCAGACTGAAACCAAGGGTTCTTTTTGAGCCAAATGTTGTTGCGTGGAGACGGATGAGGCAATGGAAGATATATCGGCCAATAATCTTCAAAACTTTTTACTGTTTCAGTGAGTGTCTTTTTCATCTTTTCTCCTAAGTAATATTTCTGAGCATAAGAGCCAATCAACAATGTCAATTTTATGTCCTTTGCATGTTCTAATATTTGCTCGTGCCAGAGTGGTGCACATTCTTTTCTGGGAGGAAGATCTCCCGACTTACCTTTTCCGGGATAACAAAATCCCATAGGAACAATGGCCAAGTTTTTCGGATTATAAAACACTTCTTCACTGACACCCAGCCACTCTCTAAGTCTAACTCCACTAGGATCGTCCCATGGTATAGATGTTCTATGTACCTTACTTCCAGGTGCTTGACCAATGATGGCCACTTTACTATCTCGATGAACTGATAGAATTGGATTTACACCAGCTTCAAGATGAGGCAAACAGACAGTGCATTGCCTTATCTCTTTGAGAAGCTTTTCCATCTTAGATTAGGATTAACAACCTGCTCCACCATCAATTGGAATAGCCGTACCAGTTACGAATGCTCCTGCTGGAGAAGCTAACCATGAGATAGCACCTACTACCTCTTCAACGGTACCAAAACGTCCTACCGGGTGCATATACTTCGCCTGCTCTTTGCGCTTCTCATCTGAAAAGAAAGCTCGCTCAGCCATAGGCGTCACTATGACGGCAGGACAAATCGCATTGACTGTGACCTTGTACTTCGCATATTCGATAGCCGTAGCTTTAGTTGCACCTATTACTCCAAACTTAGAAGCATGATATGCTACACCAGCTCTGCCACCTTTCAATCCAGCAAGGGAAGAGACATTGATGATGGCGCCTCCTCCATTCTCAACCATAATCGGTGCCTGGTACTTCATGCAGAGCCACACACCTTTGAGATTTATATCAATAACTCTATCCCACTCATCTTCTGTATAGTCTCCGGTCTTGACGCCCGTTGTGCCTTCGACACCTGCATTATTAAGCGCTATGTCAATTGTGCCAAATCGTTCCACCGCAGCAGCCATCAGAGATTTTACATCTTCATGACGCGATACATCCGTAGCAACGAACAGCCCTTCTGTACCTAATGATTCAATCTTTTTGAGAAGTGATTCATTTTCTGCTATTCTTCTCGACGCAATCACAATCTTTGCTCCTTCTTTTGCAAAGTAAAGCGCCGCTCCTTCTCCTATCCCAGATG